>NZ_DDFB01000137.1:117421-292270 GCF_002336885.1 Novosphingobium sp. UBA1939
TCGCGCGATCCGTTCAGGTCGATGAAGGCGCGGGTCAGCAGGCTGCGCTTGGTGTGCAGGTAATAGCCGCCGAGAATCCAGCGGAACGGCCCCTTGCCGTTGGAGACGAGGCGCAATTCCTGGCTGGTCAGCTTGACGCGCAGGTCCTGCCCCTGGCCGGCCTGGATGCCAAAGCCGAGGAAACCACCCGGATTGTCCACCGGATTGCCGAAATCGAGATCGCCGCGATAGCTCTCCTTGATGTCGGTATAGGCGGTGATGCTGGTCAGCGTGGCGGCGCCGAGATCGAGATCGATCTTGGCCGAGGTATCGAACAGGTGGCCGAACGTCAGGCCTTCGATGTTCGAGCTGGGCAGCCGGAAATCATTGGCCAGCCCGGAAGGGACGCGGCTGTCATAGATCGCGCCGGCGCGGAAATCGCGGTAGGAGGCGCGCAGGTCGATCTTCAGGTTGTCGCTGAGCGAGGCCTTGAACTTGCCGCGCAGTTCCCAGTCGTGGTCGATGAAATCGACGTTCTTGTTGCTGTAGGTGTTGCGGATGCGCCCGTTGTCGGTCTTGTACGATCCGGCGACGCGCAGGCCCGCGTCATCGCCGACCGGGGTGGAGAGCGAGCCGGTCACGTCGATGGCGTCGCCCCGGCCATAGCTGGCGTCGAGCGCGCCTTCCATGTGGTCGGACGGGTCCTTGGTGATGATGTTCATCGCCCCGCCGATGGCGTTGCGTCCGTAAAGGCCGCCTTGCGGTCCCTTCAGCACTTCGATCCGCTGGATGTCGAACAGGTTCATCCGCAGTTGCTTCTGGCTGTTCTGGGGAACGCCGTCGACGATCACCGCCACCGGCGAATCCGCATTGTTGATCTGCGTGACGCCGCGCACCACCACGAACGAATTGAGATAGGTGAAGCTTTCGTCGAACGAGACGTTGGGCACCAGATTGACGAATTCGCGCGTGGATTTGATGCCGGCGTCGGTGATCTTCTGCTCGGAGAACGCGGCCACCTGGATCGGCACGTTCTGGAGGTTCTCCTGGCGCCGTTGCGCGGTCACCACGATATCGCCAAAGCCCTGGTTCTGCGGCGCTTCCTGCGCCATTGCGTGCGTTCCGGCGGTCAGTCCGGCCATTGCGATGGCCAGCCGGCCAGCGCCCCTCATGTTGTTCGTTCCCATCGTCTTTCCCCTTTTATGCCCCGTGTCGAGCGATGCCTATCTCCGGGTATCCCCTCAGTTCCTTGTCGCGTGGATTGCCGTAGGTGCGCTTGCTGTGCGCCGGCCCGGCGCGGACCCGGCCGTCCGCGATGCAGACCGTGGCGCGAGCGGCGATTGGGTGATGACCAGATCGTCGCGCATCAGCGGTGCCACATCGTCCAGCGTGCGGATGCCTCCGGTGATGACGGGGGTGATGAGGTGGACCCTCATCACGCACACTCCCCGATCAGGTCGCGGACGGGCACGTAGTCCTCGTCCAGCCCGAAGCATCGCGGGCCGACCACGTCCAGCGCGTGCGGAGTGGTGAGGATCGGCGGCGCGCTGCACGCCACCACGGCGACGCGCTGGCCATAGGCGAGGCGTTCGGTGGGAATGGCATGCGCGGTTTCGGCATCGACGATGGTGACGAGATCGGGGACGATGCCACGCAGTTCGCCGTTGACGTGGACCACGAGGTTCTCGTTCTGGAATCGGACTTCAGCCACACCAGTCGCCGCATCCGCCCCGCCCATGGCGGAGATCGTGCAACTGCCGAACACCCAGCCGCGCGTGGTATCGCGTTCGAGGCTGGTGATCTTGCCCCGGAACACCACCGCCGCGTCCGAATAATAGGCGTGGGCGCGCAGGGCATCGATCAGGCGATCGAGCGGCGGGCGGGGATCGCCGCCGCGCGCGATCGCTTCGCCGATCCCGATCGCGCCGCTCAGTGTCAGCGGCACGGCGGCGCGGCGCGCCTGCGCCCCGGTCATCGGATAGCACGACATGCACACGCTGGCGCCCATCACGGCGGCGACGGGGCGTGCTAGTTCCTCGGCTTTCAGACCTGTGACCGTCTGGTAGAGTACGCTGTTGCCGTGCTCGTCCGCGATCGTCATCGGTGCGCAGGCCACGCCCTCGATGTTGAAGCTGGTCATCTGGAGCGCGGGGAAGGCGCGGCCCATGCCGTCGGCATCGACGATCGGCAGCCCGCGCATCGCCGCGTAGGCGACCGGCATCATCGAATTGCAGCCGCCGATCTCGGCGGAAATGATCGCGGTGGCGGTGCGGCCCAGGAAGCGTTCCAGCACTTCGACGGCGCGGTGCTGGTCCTCGATCGAGAACAGCTTCTCGATCATGACCGTCGGCGCGCCCATCGCGGCGGCAACGAACACGTTGTCCTCGTCCTTGAGATCCTCCGGCCGAACGATCGGGACGGGGCCGTATTGCGCGATCGCCTCGCGGCACAGGAGCGAGCCGAGATAGGGATCCCCGCCGCCGCCGGTGCCCAGGAAGGCCGATCCGATCGCCAGATGTTCGATATTGTCGAGCGTGATTTCGCGAACCATCACCGTACCTCCGCAAGCGCCAGATCGCCGACCGCGCGGCAGACAACGCGGGTTGCCCCGCCCGGCAGGTATTGCAGCGGGACCGCCTCGATGTTGACGATCTCCACCGTGTCGGTGCTGGCGCCGGCGGCGATGGCCTGTTCGGTCGCCTGCGCGCGGGCATCGGCGAGCGCCGCTTCGCGGCTCGCGGCGTCGGGCGCGTTGTAGATGCGGTCGATCTCGCCGCTGACCTGGCCGATGGCTGCGCCGATCGCGTTGGCGACGCCGGCGTGTTCGGGGCGCATCATGTCGGAAACGCCCTGCGGCGTGGCCGAAACCAGCACCGATCCGCCGCCGACAAGGATCATCGGGATATCGCCGGGCGCGGTCTTCATCCGGTCGATCGCGTCGTCGATCAACCGGTCGATTGCGCCGCGCGCCTCCGCCACCAGCGCCGGAGCCAGGTGGGCCACCCGCGCGGGATCGCCGAACGCCGCCTGGCCGCTCGCCACCGCGATGTCGCTGGCGGTGAGCGTTGCGCCGCCGAAGATCAGCCCCTCGCTGCGCAGGCGGAAACCTACCGAATCCGGCCCGACGGTGACGCCGTCCGGCGTCTCGCGGACAAGGCTGCCGCCGCCGAGGCCGATCGAGAGAATATCGGGCATGCGGAAGTTGGTGCGCACGCCGCCGACGTCGACATGGACGGTCGACTGGCGCGGGAAACGCGCGACCAGCACGCCCACGTCCGACGTGGTGCCGCCGATGTCGACCACGATCGCATCGCTCGCGCCGGTCAGCCACGCCGCGCCGCGCAGGCTGTTGGTGGGACCGGCGGCGAAGGTCAGCACCGGATAGCGCTGCATGTGGTCGGCGCTCATCAGCGTGCCGTCGTTCTGGCTGATGTAGAACGGCGCGGCGATGCCGAGTTCGGCCAGCGCGCGCCGGAACGCCGACGTGATGGTGGCGGCGAGCGGGCGCAGGCTGGCGTTCATGATCGCGGCGTTCTCGCGCTCCAGCAGGCCCACGCGGCCGACTTCGGACGAGAGCGAGACTTCCACCCCCGGGGCGTGCTGCGCGATCAGTTCGGCGGCGCGCGTCTCGTGCGCCGGGTTCAGCTGGCTGAAGATGCAGGAGACGGCGATCTGGCCGATGCCCGCCGCGCGCGCTTGCTCGACAGCGGCGAGGATGGCGGTTTCATCCAGCGGGGAGATTTCGCGCCCGTCAAATTCGAAGCCGCCGCGCACCATCGCCGAGCCGCCGCGCACCACCGCCTTGAGATCGTCGGGCCAGGCGGTGAACGGAGGAATGCCGCGCCCGGCCGGGAAGCCGATGCGGATGGCGAACACCGGCACCAGTTCGCGGCGCTGGATGAAGGCGTTGGTGAAATGGGTCGTGCCGATCATGACGGCGTCGATCGCGTCCGGCGTGATCGCGCATTCGGAAATCAGCGCGGTGATCGCTTCGGCAATGCCCGAACTGACGTCCTTGCTGGTCGGGCGTTTCACTGCCCCCAGCACGTTCTTGCCTGATAAAAGAACGGCATCGGTATTCGTGCCGCCCACATCCACGCCAATCCGCATTGAAGCCCTCCGCTGGTAGAGGACAGCTTTCCTGCGCCGTGGCCGGTGCGCAACGCGCCCGGCTGGGAGGGGAAGGGTTCTACATGGTAGTCATGAGATAGTGCGCCAGATTGCAGCGCTACTCGGATTAGTAGTCAGGCGGATGCGAACCGCCTGCCAGCGGCAATCGCCGAGACCCGGTCGTGGACGCCCAGCTTCTTGTAGATGCTTTTGAGGTGATAGCGCACGCCGTGTTCAGAAATCGCTAGCTGGCGGGCGATCCGCTTGTCCGAACCGCCGTTTTCCAGCAGCCGCAGCACTTCGCGCTCGCGCTCGGACAGGGCGCTTGCGCCGGCGCCGCCCCGGTCGCGCAGCCGGTTGCCAAGCGTTTCCGCAAACGCGAGTCCGACCTCGTCGAGGCGGGCCTCCTCGCGCAAGCGCGCCAGCGGAGTGGCGAGGAGAGGGCCTGCCATGTCGCGGAATATCTGCCTGGTCCCGGTGCGCGCGCCGATCGCGATGGCCGCGCCCAGCAGATCGCGCGCGCGGTCGTCCCGCCCATCGATGCAGGCGGCGCTGAAGCGGGCGAGCAGGAAGCGCAGCCGCGATCGTTCCAGCCCGCGCGCGGCCGCGCGCTCCAGCGCGGTTTCGAGAAGCGCGTCGGCCTGGTCCCGCGCACCATCGGCGCGCAGTTCATAGAAGCGGGCCAGCGTATACACCTCGTGCTCCTGCCAGCTGGCCGTCGGCCCGGGCTCCGGCGCGATCCAGCCCGGGGGAACGGGACTTTCGTTGCCCTGCATCGCTTCCTCGCCGACTATGCACAGGCCAATCCCCGTCACCAGATCGGCCACGCGCGGCAGGCCTTGCGCGCGCAGCTTGCCGACTTCGTCCTCGATGGCGCGCAGGGTGGTCCCGAGGCCATGGTCGATGCGGTTGAGCCGCACCATCGTTTCATAGGCCAGGAAGTAGATGTCGAACCAGGCTTCGGCATCGGGCATCCTGTGCGCGGACTTGCGGACCGAATTGCGCGCGCTCGTCAATTGGCCGGCTTCGTACTCGATCGATCCGGTGAGCGCGGCGATCACGGTTTCCACGCCCACATCATGCGCGAAGCCCTGCTGCCAGTGACGGCGCGCCTCCGACATGCAGGTACGCGCCTGCTTGAGCCTTGCTTCGGCCAGGTGGATCGCGGCTTCGTGCATGAACAGAAACATGACGTTGTAATGCGAAGCGGCGAGTTTGGCCTGTGCGCGCGCGTCGATCAGGCTGGCCCGCGCCACATCGAACCGGGCGCGCTGCGAATTGAGGATGCACGAAAGCGTCGAGAGGAAACTGCGCAGGGCGGCGTCTTCGGCCTGCTCGGCAGTCAGGCCGCGTAGCAGCTCGAGGTCGTTCGTCCGTTCCAGCGAGCAGCCATAGACCAGCAGCGTCACGCGCACGATTTCCAGATCGCGCGCCAGCGGATCGGGGGGGCTGATCCCGGCCTGCGCCAGTTCCGCCGCCAGCGTTTCGTACAGGTGCTGCGCCACGCGGATGCGGCCGCCCTTTAGGTGGACGATGCAGTCCATCATCCGCAGCACGAGCGAGGCAGCCACGTCATCCACGCTGGATTTCTCGACGAGTTCGCGCAGAACGGGAAAGCCGTGGACGATCCAGATGCGCAGCGCGCCATGCGCATCGGCATATTCGCGGATACGGCCGGAATTGCCCGCCATCCGGGCCAGCGTGGCAGCTTCGGCAAGCTGGCCCGTGCCGGAATAGTGGTCGGCCATGGCCAGCAGAAGGCTCTCGCGGTCCTCCCCCGCGCCTGCGGTCTGTGGTCCGTCGCGCAGCAGGACGCGCAAGGCGGGATGAAGGTGGATGCGCTGGCCCTGCCGGTCGACCAGCCCTTTCAGGCGATAGGCGAGGTCGGCGACGACCGTGTCTTCCCGCCGCTGGCTGTCGATCGCCCGCAAGGTCGCCAGATCGGGCGCGTCCAGCCAGCTTGCGTGCGTCAGCGCGGCGCATTCGGCCGGTGTGAGAGACGCCAGCACTTCCTGCGCGATGAACGTGCCGAGTCCGCTTTCGCGCACGATGTCGAGATCGCTCCAGCTTGCCGACACCTCGCGGGCGGAGGCGGCCCAGCGGGTCAGCACGTCCAGCGCCACCGGCCAGTCGCCGGCCAGGGTCTGGATGCGGGCGCGGATCGCCGGGCGCAGCGAGCCTTTCAGTGTGCTGGCGATATCCTGCGGGCGCAGGCGCAAGGCATCGGCGTCCAGCACGTCGATCGGCGTCCGCAGGGCCATGCGTGCCAGCGGCAGATCGCCGGGCTGGTGGATCGTGAAGATCACCCGGCGGCCGGCGCTTTCAAGGTCGATCCGGTCCAGCACTTGCGCCAGCAACCTGCCGTCGGCCGCGCCGGCTTCCTCGATCACGGTGACCGGCGCCGTTCCGGCCAGCAACCCTTCGGCCGCCGCCTGCGGATCGCGGCCATGTTCCCACAGGCCGAACACCGCGATCCCGTCGGTGCCCGCGCCGTGCAGGCGCCGCGCCGCCGCCTGCGCCAGCCGGCCCTTGTAGAAGCCCGGAGGGGCGCACAGCGCCACGACCGGCCCGCCGGCAACGATACGCTCCACCAGTTTGCCGAAATGTCCGTCCGTCGGGGAAAGCTGCATATGCGGGGTATACCACCAGGCTGTGATGCCATGGTGGTACTACCTGGTAGGAAATCGGCCAAGCGCTGTTCAAACGTCCGCCGTCCCGGCAAACAGGCTTGCGGTATGGCCGCCGATCCAGACCTGGCCTTCGCCATCGGCCTCGACCGTGATCCGGCCATTCCGGCCCAGGCACGCGCCTTGCGTAACGTGGTAGGGCGCCTTGACCTGCCCTTCGCCGATCAGCCATTGCGCGACCGAAGCGTTGAGGCTGCCGCATACCGGGTCTTCGATCAGGCCGCCGAACGGATCGCTGAAGAACGCGCGGATCTCGTAAGCGGCGGGATGACCCTCGGGATAGGACCCGACCACGCCGAGGTCGATCGTCGCCCCGTGCCAGCGCACCGGATCGAGCGCCAGCACCGCTTCCGCCGAGGCAAGCCGCACGGCAACCCAGCCCGGGCCGTTGTCCACCCAGCGCGACGCGACGATCGCGTCGCGCGGAATGCGCAGCACGGCGGCGATCTCGTCGAGCTTGTCCTCCTCGACCGCGCCGGACCGGATCGTCGGTGGGGCGGCGAAGGCCAGCGCGGACCCGGCGCGGCGCACGCGCACCAGCCCCGCGCCGCATTGCTGCACGACCTCGTTGGCGGCGCGCGGCGTTCCTCCCGCCGCCAGCCAGGCGTGGCAGGTGCCGAGCGTGGGATGCCCAGCGAATGGCAGTTCGCGCGCCGGGGTGAAGATGCGCACGCGATAGTCCGCGCCCGTGTCGGTCGGCGGCAGCAGGAAGGTCGTTTCCGAGAAGTTCAGCCAGCGCGTGATGCGCAGCATCGTGTCAGGATCCAGTTCCTCGGGCGTGGTGACGACCGCCAGCGGATTGCCGCTGAACGCGCCGGTACCGAACACGTCGACGATCTGGAAGGAATAGCGGGTCATGCATCAAGCCTTTCGCAGCGAGAAATGACGGGCGCCGGCCACGCAGCCGATCACCAGAACGAGTACCAGAACCATGTCCATGCCGACCGGTTCGTGCAGCAGCAGCGCGGCCAGGCCAAGCGCCAGCAGCGGCTGGACGAGCTGGAGTTGCCCCACGGCCGCGATCCCGCCCAGCGCAAGGCCGCGATACCAGAACATGAAGCCGATCAACATGCTGCCAAGCGAGACATAGCCAAGGCCGAGCCAGGCCGGCGCACCGACCGCGCTCCATACCGGGGCCGTGGCCAGCGCCAGCGCGCCGAGCGAGACCGGCAGCGTCAGCGCGAGCGCCCAGCAGATCACTTGCCAGCCGCCCAGCCGGCGCGAGAGCACGGCACCTTCGGCATAGCCCAGCCCGCAGACGATTACCGCCGCGATCATCAGCGCAACCCCGGTGGGGTCGGCGCGCAGCGAAGGCGACCAGGCGTAGCTCCCCACGCAGAGGGCGCCGAGCGCGGCGAACAGCCAGAACCGCCGGTCCGGCCGTTCGCGCGCCCGCAGCACCGCGAACGTCGCGGTCGACAGCGGCAGCAGGCCGGTGAAGATGATCGATGCGGACGCGTTCATGTGGCGCAGCGCCACGGCGGTAAGCAGTGGAAAGCCCACGACCACGCCCAGCGCTACGACAACGAGCGGCACGAGATCGCGCCGTTCCGGGCGGGGCTGGCGCAGGACGATCAGCAGCGCCAGCGCGATCAGCCCGGCGATGGCGGCGCGGGCGAGCGTCAGGAACAGCGGATCGAGATCGATCACCGCCGCGCGTGTCGCCGGCAGCGATCCGCTGAAGATCACCACGCCGATCAGGCCGCTGAACCATCCTTCGAGCGATTTTTCCATAAGTCCTCCGGCAACCTCCTTGCCTCGGAAGCGGCGATGGGCGACAGGGACAATCCAGTAAGGTTGAAACAAACTGTACTGATTCAATCGGCAATAAGGTTTCGGATCATGGCCTCATCGCAAGGCACGCTCGTCGAACAGGTCATGGGGCAGGTGCGCCGCCAGATCGCCTCGCGCGCGTTGCCGCCCGGGGCGAAGCTGCCTTCGATCCGCAGCGCGGCGGAAGCGGCGGGCGTGTCCAAGTCGACCGTCGTCGAAGCCTATGACCGGCTGGCGAGCGAAGGCACGGTTTCGGCGCGGCGCGGATCGGGGTTCTATGTCGCGCGGCAGGGCGAGCCGTTGTCGCTGGCCGACATCGCGCCCCGATTGGACCGGGCGATCGATCCGCTGTGGGTCTCGCGCCAGTCGCTCGAAAGCCCCGGTGATCTGCCCAAGCCCGGCTGCGGCTGGCTGCCGCCCGCATGGCTGCCGGAGGAGGAGGTGCGCCGTGCGCTGCGCGCGATGGCGCGCGATGGCGGCGGCGCCCTGGCCGATTACGGCACGCCGCTGGGTCTTCCCGCGCTGCGCCAGATCCTCGCCCGGCGCCTGGGCGAACGCGGGGTGCATTGCGGCCCCGGCCAGATCATGCTGACCGAAAGCGGCACGCAGGCGATCGATCTTCTCTGCCGGCTGCTGATCGCGCCCGGCGATGTCGTGCTGGTGGACGATCCCTGCTACTTCAATTTCCTCGCGCTGCTGCGCGCGCACCGCGTCACCGTGGTCAGCGTGCCGATGACGGCGGAAGGGCCGGACCTTGCCGCGTTCGAACACGCGCTCGTCACGCACCGTCCGCGGCTCTACATCACCAATTCGGGCGTCCACAATCCCACCGGGGCCACGCTTTCGCTGACCACCGCGCACCGGTTGCTGCGGCTGGCGGACGCCCACGACCTGACCATCATCGAGGACGACATCTTCGCCGATTTCGACGAGGAACCCGCTCCGCGCCTGGCCGCGCTCGACGGGCTGGAGCGGGTGATCCAGATCGGCAGCTTTTCCAAGACGCTGTCGGCGGCGGTGCGCTGCGGCTACGTCGCGATCCGCGCCGACTGGATGGACCGGCTGGTGGACCTGTCGATCGCCACGGCCTTCGGGGCCGGGCGGCTGTCGAGCGAACTGGTGTTGCGCGTGATCCAGGACGGCAGTTACCGCCGCCATGTGCAGACGCTGCGCGCCCGGCTACGCAAGGCCCGGCGCGCCACGATCGAACGGCTGGGCGCGCTGAACATCGTGCCCTGGATCGAACCGCGCGCGGGCATGTTCCTGTGGTGCCAATTGCCCGGCGGGATGGACGCCGCCGAATGCGCGCGCGCCGCGCTGGCGCAGGGGGTGGTTCTGGCCCCCGGCGACGTTTTCAGCCTGACGCGCACCGCGCCCGATTTCATGCGCTTCAACGTGGCGCAATGCGTGGCGCCCTGCGCGGCCGGCCTGCTGGAGCAGGTCTTCGCGCCCCGCTGAGCCGCCTACAGCCGCGAAGCCGTGTCGCCGTGGCCGGGGACGAACCGGCGTGCGGAGAAGCTGTGCGGCACGTCCGCGCTGCCACCATAAAGCTCGTGGTGCGGCGCGGCCTCGGCAAAGGCGCAGGCCAGTTCGAACAGGTTGTTCTGCGCTTCGTCCATTTCTTCGAGCGGAACCTGTTCGAGCAGATCAAGCGCGGCGCGCAGGCGTGGCATGAACGCCGCGTAGAACGCCGCGAAATCCTGCGCCGAAGCGCTCCAGCGGATTGCGCTGCGCGCATTTTCCGTGGCGCGTGCCCAGTGTGCCGCAAGCTCGGTCAGGTCTTCGAAGCCGGCGGGCAGGGTGATGGTATCGGTCATCGGAATGATCCTTTCCGTTCAGGCGGCGAGATAGCGGTCCAGTGTGCGCGCCGCGTGCCGGATCAGGAACTCCTGATCCATGAGCTGCATGGTATCGACCGCGCCCGAACGGATGCCGGTGAACGTGTCTTCCATCGTCGCCGTGTCTTCCAGCCAGGCGTTGCGATGCAGCGCGTTCACATGCAGTTGCGCCACCCGTTCGGCCGCGTTGCGCGCCGGGCGGAAGTAGTTGATGCCTTCCCACAGCGTCCGCCCGTGGTCGAGCGGCCAGAACTGGTGGGTGAAGAAGGCCATGCCCGGATAGCCGCAGCCGGCGGCGAGATGGATCAGCAGGTTGGGAAAGACGTTCGGCAGTTCGAACTGGAAATCCGCGCGCCGCGTCGGGTTGATCCCGGGCGGAACCTGCTCGGGATGCGGGGCATGGGCCGCGCTACCGTGGAGCACGCGCGCGCATTCGGCGGTGGAAGCGGCGGCTTCCATGCCAAGGCCGTAGATCGTGGACGAGGCGTGCGGGCCGATCAGCTTGAAATCGGAATGTTCGATCCCGCGAAAGCCCGGCAGCGATCCGGCGTGGATCGTGGGGACGTGATAGCCTTCGGAAAAGGCATAGAGTGCGACTTTCCAGTTGCATTCGAGCACGGTGGAATAGCGATAGGCCGTCGTCGCTTCGGCATAGGGATAACCGCCGAACAGCGTGCCGAAATCGCCGAGATATTCCGCCAGCGTCTGTTCGGGCGGATCGGCCATGTTGATGAACACGAAGCCTTCCCAGGTATCGCAGGCGATCTCGCGCAGGCCGAGGCAGGCCTTGTCGAGCGTACCGAAATGGTCCTCCAGCGGCACCGAGCGCAGCGGGCCGTCGGTGCCGAAGACCCAGCCGTGGAACCGGCAGGTGACGACGCCGGCGCGCGCGCGGCCGAAGGTTTCGGCGTCCGAGGTCGGCACCACCTTGTTGCCGCGATGGGTGCAGACGTTGTGGAACGCGCGGACCACGCCGTCCTTGCCGCGCACGATCAGCACCGAGGCGTCGACGACCGGCAGGTCCTTGACCTTGTAGTCACCGATGGCGGGCAGCTCCGACGTGGTCGCCACCTTCAGCCAGGTGCGGCGGAATATCTTCTCCCGCTCCAGTTCGTAGATCGCCGGATCGCGGATGGCGTCCACCGATACGGGGTCGGTGCCGAGTTCGGCGCGGATCGCGGCCACGCTGCGGCCGAGGTGGGCGAACGTCTCCGCGCCCGGCTTCAGCGTGGTGCTGGCGGGGTCAGTCATCGTCGAGGTGTCCTCTCTGTGGTCGGTTTCAGGCGTCGGCGAGTGCCCCGGGCTTTGGCGACCAGCCCGCGGGATAGTGGGAAATGAGATCGGCGATCAGTTCGAGATAGCTGAAGCGCCATTGGCCCCGATCGGACCGCGCGGTGGCGAGATAACGCCCGCCGATCCAGTAGGCGCGTCCGCTGGCCGCGGTGGCGACCTCCCAGAGATAGAATTCCACGTCGGCCACCGTGCGGTCGGCGGCCAGTTCCACCTTGGGAGAGACGAGGTAGTGCAGCGTCCAGCGGAAACCCGCATCGGCATTGCCGGCCACGCCATCGGCAATGGCATCGCGGCCCTGCAGATCGCCGTAGCGGTCGATGCGGAAGGTGGCATCTACGGTGAACAGTGGGCGCAGCGCATCGGCGGACGGGCCGCTATCGAACGCCCGGCCCAGAGCGCCGATCAGGTCGTCGATAGCGCGCCGCGCTTCGAGGCGGGCGATCCGGTCCTCCAGCGACGATGGTTCTGTCATTATGCCGGGCCTTTGATGAACGAGCCGGGGTGGCGGAAGCGGACGGGATTGCGCCGGGCCGCTTCCGCCACGGGGTCAGAACGACGTGCGCGCGCTGAGGTACCATTCGCGCGGACGGCCGTAGACGCCCTCGATGATACCGCCGAACGAGTCCGCATAGCCGGAGCCGAGGTAGAGCGCCTTGGTCAGGTTCTTGACGCCCAGCGTCACGCCCCAGCGCTTGTCCTCGTCACTGAAGCCGATCGAGGCGTTGACGAGGTGATAGCCCGGCTGGACCAGCTCCGGCGTGTTGACCGCATCGTTGTAGACCGTCGAGCGATAGGACCAGTCGATGCGCGGCGTGAAGGTGCCGATGCCCGCGGCCTCGATCGCATAGGATGCGCCGGCGCTCAGCGTCCACTTGGGCGCGTTCTGCAGCCTGGTCGCGGTCGTCACGCCCGCGCTCAGCGCGCGCAGGTCCACCTGACGGTACTTGGCGTCGAGATAGCCGATGCCCGCCTCGATCGACAGCGCCGGCACCGGGCGCGCCAGCATTTCCAGCTCGAAGCCCTTGATGCGGGCCTTGGCGGCGTTCTGGATGATCGGCGCGAAGCCCAGCGTGGGGTCGTTCACGGTGATCTGCAGGTTGTTGTAGTCGTTGAGGAAGACCGCGCCGTTCAGGCGCAGGCGCCGGCCGGCGAGATCGCTCTTGAAGCCCAGTTCGTAAGTCCTGCTGGTTTCCGGCTTGAACGAGGGGATGAAGGCGAACGGCGGGAACACGCGCTGGGTAAAGCCGCCACCCTTGAACCCTTCGGAGTAGGAGGCATAAGTCAGCAGCTCCGGGCTCCAGCGGTAGGAAAGGCTGACCATCGGCGTCCATGCCTTGTCCTTGATCGTCGCGCGCTGGCCGAGCGGCCCCATCAGCGGATCGCCGTTCTTGAGCCCGGACCCGTCGGGGTTGTAGGGCGCGCCGGTCAGGAAGCCGGCTTCGACGACGTACTGGTTGGCGTTGCCGAACGTCTTCTTGTCCTGCGTCCAGCGCACGCCGGCGGTCAGGTTCAGATCGTGCACGATCTCGTAGGTGCCCTGGCCGAAGAAGGCGAGGCTTTCCCCGTCAAGCACCGCGCCGCTCAGGAACACGGCATCGACGATGTTGACGAGGTCCCTGTGGTTGCCGTGCTCGCTCGCATAGTAGCCGCCCAGCACCCAGTTGAACTTGCCATTCAGCATCTTGCCCTGAAGCTGAAGTTCCTGCGAGAACTGGTCCTGCTTCCAGTCGCTGTTGGTTTCGACGATCGTGGCCGGGCTGTGATCGGAATCGCGTGTCCAGAAGCCCGTCACCTTGCGGTAGGCGGTGATCGACTTCACCGCGATTTCGGGCGAGATTTTCCACTCTACCGTGCCCGATGCACCCCAGATGTTCACGTCAGAGCCGGATTGGTACTTTCTGGGGTTTCCATTGGTGAAAACGCTGGAAATCGACGTGAAGGTGCCGCCGTGACGGTAGGGGCCGACCGCCCACTGGCTGTTGAAGCAGCGCTGGTCGCTGAGCCGGGCGGGGTTGGAAAGATTGGTGCAGATCGCCGCCGCGCCGGAATAGAGCGCGTTCCACACTTGCGCGGCGGGTGCGTTCTCGTTGATCTTGAGCGCGACGTTGGGCGCCGAGTTCTCGCGAGTCCGCGATCCGTCGACGGCGAGATCGATGGTCACGTTGCTGGACGGTTCGAGGCGAAGCGCGAAGCGGCCGGCAAGGTTGTCGGTGTCGCCCAGGTCCGGTGCGCCGGGAACGATGCCTTTCACATAGCCGTCGCGGCGGTGGTAGAAGCCGGCGAAGCTCGAATAGACTCCCTGCGCCAGGGGAACGTCGATGCTGCCCTTGATCTGGAAGCGGTTGAAGCTGCCGGTTGTGGCTTCGATATTGCCGTTCAGCGTTTCGGACGGCTTCTTGGTCACCACGCTGACCGCGCCACCGATGGTGTTGCGGCCGAACAGGGTGCCCTGCGGGCCGCGCAGCACTTCGACGCGCTCGATATTGAGCACATCGAGCACGTTGCCCACGCCGCGCGAGATATAGACGCCGTCCAGATAGAGACCGACGCCGGGATCGGCGGAAAGCTGGTAGTCGTTCTGGCCGATGCCGCGGATAAAAATGGCGGCCGTGGCGTTGCTGGCCGAAACCGGGACGGAGCTGTTGAACTTCACGTTGGGCGTGAAATCGCCGATCTGCGTGACGTTCTCGATGCCGCGCGCGGCAATGCCTTCGCCGGTCATTGCCGAGATCGAGATCGGCGTATCCTGCAGCGATTCCGCGCGCCGGCGCGCCGTTACGGTGATCGTTTCGACGCCGGTGTTCGCTTCCTCGGCCGCGCCGGCCGACGTTTCGGCGGATGCGGACTGGGCGTGGGCGGCGACGGCGGGCAGGGCGAGGCCCAGCAGCGATGCGCCTACAAGCAGCCGGAAGGTTCGCGTGGTGTGATGGACCGTCAGGCCGGCAGGACTAGCCGGCGTGTTGTGCTGTGTCATGATTGAATTCCTCCCGATGTGATTTCCCCGATCCGGCCTTCGCGCTCTGTTGGATAGATCTGCGCGATATTGCCGGAAGCTCCGCCTGCCCACGGGACGCCGGCAAGCGTCTTCGTGACCCTATTATGCAACATCATCGGGGCGCAGGCGCGCTAGCCTCAGGGCGCTGGAAGAAACACCTCAGCGCGATCGAATGGTGGCGGGGAATGAAGGAATTGCGGGTTTCGCCGTGATCGATGGGGCGTGGTTTGATGCGGTAGCTGGCTATTCGGCACGGCACGGGGATAGCCCGCAAGCGGCGGAGCCCCCCATCATGGCGGCACAGACCACGGTCCGGCCATGCCCGGACAGAACGAGGGAGCGCCATGTCGAAGACCGTCGAAATCAAGCGCAGCGGAGCCACTGCCAAGGACGATCCGAACTGCTTCAACCGCCTTCACTGGGCGCTGGAGCCCGTCGCCCGCGCCAATCCGGGGGACTATGTCGTCTATGAGACGCGTGACGCGTTCGACAGCCAGTTCGATTTCGACACCACGCCTGAACAGGTCGCCGCCTGCGATCTCAACCGTGTCCATCCGATGACCGGCCCGGTCCATATCGAGGGCGCGGAACGGGGCGATGCGCTGGCGGTCACGATCGTCGACATCGCGCCGTCGGACTATGGCTATACCGCGATTGTGCCGGGCTTCGGCTATCTGCGCGATGTCATCTCCGGCCCGTTCATCGCGAACTGGAAGCTGGATAGGCTCTGCGCCATTTCCGAGCAGATCCCCGGCGTGCGCATTCCGATGTGCGCCTTCCCCGGTTCGATCGGTGTGCTGCCCGGCAAGCCCGAAGTCGCCGCCGCGCTGGAGCGTGAAGGCGCCCTGGCGGCAGCGGGCGGCTTCGTGCTGATGCCCGATCCGGGCCGCGCCGTGCCGGAAAGGCTGTTCGGCGAAGGCGCGCCCTATGCCGCCGAAGGCCTGCGCACCGTGGCCCCGCGCGAGAACGGCGGCAACATGGACATCAAGGCGATGCAGGTCGGCACCACGATCCTGTTCCCGGTTCTCGTCGATGGGGCGGGCCTGTGGACCGGCGACATCCACTTCGCGCAGGGCGATGGCGAGGTCTGCGGCACGGCCGTGGAAATGGCCGCGCGCGTGACGCTGAAATGCGAAGTCATCAAGGGTGGCGGCAAGGACATCGTGTTCCCCCACGTCACCGGCGGCAGCCAGCTTCGCAACACCGAACCCGGCCGGTTCCACGCCATCGTCGGGATGCCGGTCAAGAAGGCAGGCGAAGTGCCGCCGCACCTTGCCTATCTTGACAGCCCGAAGGTTGCCGCGCTGACCAACCTGTCCGAAGACCTCTCGCTCGCCGCGCGCGACGCGCTGCTGCGGATGATCGACTGGATCGCGACCAACAAGGGATACACCCGCGAACAGGCCTATGCGATCTGCGCCGCCGCCGTGGACCTGCGCATCGGCCAGCTTGTCGACGTTCCCAACGTTATCGTTTCGGCGGTCCTGCCGCTCGATATCTTCGTCGAGTGAGGCGGGACACGCGCATCCATTGGAGAGAATGGCCATGAACATCCAACATCGCTGGCTGGAAAAGTACCCCGAACTCGGCTCCGGTCCGATCCCGACCGAGCCTTACATCTCCCCCGCCTGGTACGAGCAGGAGAAGGAAAAGATTTTCAGCAAGGTCTGGCTCTGCGTCGGCCGCGCCAGCGAAATTCCCAAGGCCGGGGACTACAAGGTCAAGCGGATCGAGGCTGCCGGTACGTCGGCGATCATCATCCGGGGCAAGGACGGCGTGGTTCGCGCGTTTCACAACATGTGCGCGCATCGCGGCAATACGGTGGTGACCGAGATCGGCGAGGAAACCTACGGCAAGAGCAAGGCCGCCGTCGTTACCTGCCGTTTTCACGGCTGGGTCTATGGCGCGGACGGCGCGCTCAAGAGCGTGCCGAGCGAGGAACGGTTCTATTCGTGCTTCGACAAGGCGCACAACGGCCTCACCGAAATCGCGTTGGGGGTGTGGGAGGGGTTCCTCTTCATCAACGTCGCCCCGCAGCCTGAACAGACGCTGGAAGAATACCTGGGCGACTATGCCGAGCACTTCCGCGGCTATCCGTTCGACGAGATGGACTTCGGCTTCACCTATCGCACCGAGCTGGCGTGCAACTGGAAGGTGGCGCACGATGCCTTTGCCGAAGCCTATCACGTCGATACGATCCACGCCGGCTCGTTCCCGAACGTGTTTTCCACCGGCCTGCAGAACGTGAAGCTGATGGGGCCGCACCGGACTTGCGCGGTGTGCCTGACGCTGGACGCCAAGCCGACGCCGGTTTCCGCTGTGGCCAACGCGATATCCGGTGCGAGCCTTGTCTCGCGCCGCGGCGAATCGATGCTGCCGAAGACGATCAATCCCGATCATCGCGGCGATTTCGCCTTCGAGCTGAGCGTCATTTTCCCAAACACGCTGCTGCATGTGTCGGAAGGGATCTGGTTTACCCACCAGTTCTGGCCGACTGCGCACAACCGCACCGTGTGGGAAGGTCGCTATTACGTGCGTGCGCCCAGGACCAACGCGGAACGCTGGGCGATCGAGCATGCGATGACGCTCCAGCGCAACGCCTGGCTCGAAGACACCGCCACCATGGAAGATACCCAGCGGGCGATGGAATCGCGGGCGAAGACGCAGCAGCACCTGCAGGACGATGAAATCCTCATCCGCCACAGCGCCGCTGTCGTCGACCAGTACGTCAACGCCTGAACAGGACGCAGATCATGACCCAGCTTTCGCTGCCCGCGGATTTCGCGGACCTTTCGCCCTGGCTCGAATGGGCATTGCCGACGGCCGACGAACGCCAGACGCGCCGCCGCACTGCGACGCCGCAGGCGCTCAAGGCGTTCTACGATGCGACGTTGCCGCGTCTTGAAGCGATCCTTGCCGAAGTGGACAAGTATCCGCTCGGCGGGCTGCCCGAAGCGCTGCAGCCGCTCTACAACATCGCGCTGTCGCTGGCCGAAGTCGCGCCGCACCTGGAACTTTACGGCGGCGCGGTCGGCGTGCCCTATGCCTTCGAGGAAACGCGCTTCGTGGCGGTGCATGGCGCGCAGCCGACCTGGCAGGGCCTGCAGCCGATGGCACATCCCTGACATGGCAGAGCCCACGTCCGGCGAATACAGGCTGGCACGGCTGGAGGCGCGTGCGGAGATCGGGGATCTCGTGGCGCGTTACGCGTTGGGGGCGGACCGCAAGAACGATCCCGCGATTCTCGGTCCGCTCTTCGCCGCTAACGCGGTGTGGTCGGCCGAAGGGTTCGCCGATCTCGTCGGCCGCGATGCGATCGCGGTGGGCCTGGCCGGTCTTGCGGCCGACAGGGTGCTGTGGTCGATCCACTACATGGTCTCGCCGCTGATCGAACTTGCGGCGGACCTGCGTTCCGGGCGTTGCCACTGGTACTTGTGGGAGCTGTGCACGATGGCTCCCGCGGCCGGCGATCGGGGGCACGCCAGCCCGACCGACACCTGGTTTGGCGGCTGGTACGACAGCGATGTGGTGCTTACGCCTGAAGGGTGGCGCTTTTCCAAAGTGAGGCTCGATGTCCGCCTTCAGGGCGAGGCCGTGCCTTCATGGCAATTCAAGAAACCGGTGAACTTGTGACGATCAAACTCTGCGTAACCCGTGACATACCCGCCGGCGAAGTCATCCGCGTCGATCTCGACGACGGACGCGCGCTGGCCGTCTACAACCTCGATGGCGAATTCTTCGCGACGGACGATCTGTGCACGCACGGCGATGCCTCGCTGGCCGAAGGCGAAGTGGACGGCGGCAAGATCCTCTGCCCGTTCCACATGGGCAGTTTCGACATCCGCACCGGGGAAGCGATCGGCGCGCCCTGTTCGATCGCGGTTAGAACCTATTGCGTCTCGGTGTCCGGCGACGACGTGGTGATCGACGCCTGACGGCGGCGCATTGCGCGAAAGGCAATCCACCCTTGCGACAGGGGAGCCCCCGGCTTCCCTGTCGTCTTTTGCCGGTCGGGCCGGATAGGAATTTTTGCAGAAGCCATCTGTTCAAATGAATGAGTTTCTCCTATATCATGCATATGAAAGGAGAAGGCATGGCGACCCGGTTTGACAGCCCGCCGCGCGGCGATGCGGAAATCCTGACCTCCGCGCTGGGGCGGATCGCCGATTTCTGGAATTTCAGCAACACCAAGCTGGGCACGGTGCTCGGTGTGTCGGCCGCCACGGTCTCGCGCCTGCGCAGCGGTCGGTCGGTGCTCGATCCGGCTTCCAAGTCCTATGAGGCGGGCCAGTTCCTGCTGCGGTTGTTCCGCAGCCTCGATGCGCTGCTCGGCAGCGACGATGCTGCCGCGCGGCGCTGGCTGGAAACCGCCAACCTCGATCTCAATGCCCGCCCGCTCGACCTGATCGACAGTTTCCGGGGCCTGATTTCCGTGTGCGATTATGTGGACGCCTACCGCGCTCGCGTCTGAAGCCAGGCCATGGCGGGGCGATGCCTGGCGGGTGGTGGAAGCCCAGCACCGCATCTCCACCAACCGTCTGGCTGACGGACTGGCGGACCAGGCGCGGCTCGAAATGCTGGCGGACGCGGTCAAGCCCGATCTGCCGCCGGAAACGCGCGGGCTGCACTACCTGCTCGCCTCGCCCTTCCGTTATGGCCATCGCAACGAAAGCCGCTTCCGCCGCGCGAACGAACGCCCCGGCATCTTCTACGCGGCCGAGCGCGAGGCCACGGCCATCGCTGAAACGGCTTATTGGCGCTTGCGCTTCTTCCAGCGGTCCCCCGGGTTTGTACCGCCTTCGACCACGAGCGAACATACCAGTTTCACCGCCGCGCTGGCGACGGCTTCGGCGCTCGACCTGACACTTCCGCCTTTCGACAACGAAGCGGCGCGCTGGATCGATCCGTTGGACTACACGGCCTGCCAGGATATTGCCGCGCAGGCGCGCGAAGCCCGGATCGCGCTGATCCGCACCCGCTCCGCGCGCGATCCCGGTGGCGGGTGCAATCTGGTGCTGTTCGATCCGGCGGCCTTCGCGCGCCAGCAACCGGTGATCCGCCGGACATGGCACTTGCGCCATGAAGGCGGCCGGCTGCTCGCTCTGGCGGCCTTTCCGGCGGAGGAGCGCTTTGTCTTCACCGCCGCCCAGTTCGGGCTTGGCTGAGATGCGCTTTCGCGATCAGCGGCCGGACATGCGCTTCAGCGTCATCGACGGCCGCTCGCCGAACCGTTCGAGGTAATCGCGGGCGAATTTCGACAGGTGGGTGAAACCACAGGCCAGCGCGACTTCTGTGACAGAAACGCCGGTATCGGCGCCCTCGCGCAATTGCCGCCGTGCCAGATCGAGCCGGTGGTTCTTGAGATAGAGCATCGGCGTGGTGTTGCGGAAGCGCCGGAAGCCCGCATGGAGCGACCGCGCGCTGACACCGGAAACGACGATCATTTCTTCCAGCGTGATCGGCGCTTGCGCGTGTTCGTGGATGAACTCCTCGACCCGGCGCACGTAATAGGGGGCGGGGCACGAAGCCGGCGCGTCGAACAGGTCGGAATGGTTATGGGGCACGGCGGCCAGCAACAGCCGCTGGAGCGTCTCCTCTACCGCGCCGCTTGCCCGCGCATGGTTGAACCCGCTCAACCCGGTTTCGATGCCGGAATCGAGATTGTCGCACACGGTGCGAACAAGCTGCGCGAACGCGGCGGCCGCGCCTTCGAGCCGAACCGGTTGCGGCGAGAAATGAAGGTCGCCCGGCCGAAACCCCAGTTCCTGCGCCAGAATGGCCTCCAGCCCGCTCTTGTCCATCTTGACGGTGAAGTGCTTGTAGCCGTCTCCGAACATCTGCCGGACCTTGGCGTCGGGGCCAAGCACGCACATCTGGCCGGGGTGCAGCTCGAAGGTCGCGTTATCCTGCGTGATCTGCGCGACGCCGCGCAGCGAGAACTGGACAAGATAGAGCACGTCGGTCGGCGGGATGTTCACCACCACCCGGCCATAGGGGTTGCCGTAGTCTGTGGCGTTGAACGTGACCGACTTGAGCGAGGCCTGATGGTGCCGGAAGGCAAGGGGCGGGTTGCCGCCTTCCACCCGCAGATCGTGCGGGCAGAACATGCGGCTCATGTGGTCGTGGACCTCGTTGATATCGCGTGTCGCTAGGCGCGTCAGGCTGGGCAGCGGAAGATCGCTGCCATCCCAAGAGCGGACAGAAGTCATGGCTGGGATCATTATCGTTGGACCTCCGCTTGAGCTGGTCGATTCCGCTCCCGATTCACGCTGCTTCGAAGACGTTGTCGATGATCCTCTCCGGCGGCGCAAAGCCCTTTCTACTATGGGACAGGCCAAGGTCGATCAAAGTTTCGCACGCCTTGAATGCGACGAGGCCCGGATTGAGCACCGGCACGGGCAGGTGCGCGGCGAGATAGGCGTGCGACTGGTGCATGGTGGTCGATCCCAGCACCAGCACGTCCGCCCCGTCCTCCTCGATCGCGCGGCGCGCGGCGTCCATCAGCAGCGGGAAGACGCTGTCCTCCTTGCCCGCCAGCAGTTCGGCGGTATCGGGGCGCACGCCGATCGAGCGGATCGCGGCGAGGCGGTGGTGCAGTCCCTGTTCGGTCAGGACCTTGTCATAGAGCCAGCGCCAGTTGTCCCACATCGAAAGGATCGCGAATTTCTTGCCGAGCTGGCAGGCGAGATGATAGGTCGCCTGTGCCGTGCCGACCACGGGGATGGTCAACCGCGACCGCAGCGCCGCCACGCCGGAATCGCTCATCGAATTGATGCAGACCGCGCTGAAGCCCTCCTCCTCCGCGCGGCATCCCGCCTCCAGGCAGAAGGCATCGGCGATCGTGCCTTCATAGAGGGAATCGAGCGTTCCTCCGCCGCGCGCCGCGCAGGCGAACTCGATGGCGATGTCCGGCCGGACCAGCCCGGCGGGGATCTGGTCGGCGAATGCGGCAAGGGCTTGCTGCGGCACCGGCACGGGAACGATCATCTTGATGCGATGGGTCATGAACGGTTCTCCGGGTATCGCCTTGCGCCAGCGCTCCCTGCGGCGCCGGGTGGCAAAATTTCCCTGATTCCGGTAGAAGCGTGATGCCTGAGGTTTGCCGCGTCCAATACTGAATCTGCGCCACGTCATACCTAGCAGGTATTATATCCCATCGAAGTGTCGGGTTCGCGCGGCCTGTCCGTTGCCGGCGTGGATCGTGTCGAAATTCCGCACTCAGCGGTCACCGGCTGCAGGGGCGGGATAGCGTTTCGGCGCGGCGTTCCCGCAGTCTTCTCATGCCGTGGCGCGAGAGGGAGGGCTGTGTGGAACGCGAATTGCCTGAAGGGTTTGAAGATCTTCTGCCGTTCCTGGACTGGGCAAGACCCACCGAGCGGGAACGCAACGACAAGCGCTGGTCGTCCTCGCTCGAAGAGAGCCAGGTGTTCTACGATACCATGCTGGAGCGCAGCCCCGCCGCCTTTGAATATTTCGGACAGCGGCCCCTGTCGGAAATCGACGGGGCGGATCGCACTCTTCTCGACATGTGCCTAGCCCTCGCGGAATGTTCCGCCACGATCGAGATGTATGGCGATCCTGCGCCCAAATACGTCTTCCCGATCTCCCGTTTCGTCCCCACGCATGATGCCTGGCCGCTGGCCGGCAAGGGAGCCGCCGCATGAGCACCGCGCCGTGCCGTTTCATGGATCGCTATCCCGAAGAGGGCCGCGGCCCGATCCCGGTCGAGCGCTATACCTCCCAGGAATACTTTGATCTGGAGCGCGAGCGGGTGTTCCGCCGCAAGTGGCTCAACGTCGGCCGCGTGGAACAGGCGCCCAATCCGGGCGATTATTTCGTCGCCGACCTCAAGATCCTCGACACGTCGCTGCTGGTGATCCGCGGCAAGGACGGAGAATATCGCGCGTTCCACAATATGTGTTCGCACCGTGGCGCGCCGGTGGCGTGGGATGCGGAAGGGTCATGCCGCGGCTATCTGGCCTGCCGCTTCCATGGCTGGGTCTATGACACCACTGGCAAGCTGGTGCAGATCACCGATGCCGAGAACTTCCCCGGCGTGAACCCGGCGGAAAATGGCCTCACGCCGGTTCATTGCGCCATCTGGAAGGGCTTCATCTTCGTCAATCTGGCGGACCGGCCCGAACAGACGCTGCTCGAATACCTGGGACCGGTGGCGGACGAGATCGGGCGGTTCGACTTCGAAGGCTATACGCCCGCGTTTTCTTACCGCATCGACGAGCAGGTCAACTGGAAGACCCTGCAGGAAGCCCAGCTCGAAGGCTGGCACTTGCCCTACCTGCACGAAAAGACGCTGGCACGCGCGGTCAAGATCGATGGCAACCAGTATCGCCACACCGCGATTGAACTGCATGGTTTGCACGGCGTACTGGGTTCGCCGCCGCCCGATTCCTTCACGCCCCCGCCTACCGCGCTGCTTGCCAGCCGTTTCGGCACGGGTACGGTGCAGGCCTTCGGAACCAAGGTGGAAAACGCCGGCGAAGGCTATCGCTTCCGGGGGTCGTTCGATTTCTGGCACATCTTCCCGAACTTCTTCGTCGGGCTGCTCAATGGCCTGTTCTTCACGTTCAACATCTGGCCGGTCGCGGTCGACCGCAGCGTATGGGAGATCAAGGGATACTATCCGCCGGTGCGCACCGCCGGGGAACTCTTCGCCCGCGAATATTCCAAGATCGGCCTGCGCGATCCGATGATGGAAGACTGCTTCACCCACGAACTGATCTGCGCGCAACTCAAGTCCGGCGCCAAGAACCACATCTTCTTCCAGGACGAGGAGATGCTGGCCCGGCACCTCAGCAACGGTGTCGACCGTTGCGTGCGGGGCCTGGCCTGAAGGGCCATTGTCCTAACCGGATGGCAGCGCAATAACGGGTTTACCGCTCCGATCGCGCCTTTGAAGACTGCGGAAGGCGTCCTTTGATGCGGCGAAATCGTGTTTGCAGACGGGCGGAGAGGCAAGTTCGCCGCGTGCGATCCGGTCCAGAAGGGTCTTGACCCGTTGGGCAAAGCGGTCCGGTTCGCTTTCGGCAAAATCGCGGATGTCCACGCCCAGCAGATCGGCATTCTTCAGCAGGGCCAGATTGACGGGCAACGCGGGAATCCCGCCGGCGGCAAAGCCGATGACGAGGTGGCGTCCGCGCTTGGCCAGACTGCGGAAGGCCGGTTCGGTCAGCGGTCCACCCAAGGGATCGACTACCACGTCCGGCGCCTTGCCCGACAGGACCGTCCGCAATTCATCGCGCCAGTCCGGCGCGGACAGATCGACCGTCGCCATCGCACCCCTTGCCATGGCGGCGTCCCGTCGATGGCCGGCAGAAACGCCGGCGACCGGGATCGCTCCGTTCGCCCGGGCGATTTGCATGGCCGCGCCGCCCACACCGCCGTTCGCGCCCAGAACGAAAACCGTCTCGCCGGGCTGCAGGCGGCCGCGCACGTTCAGGGCGTAATCGGCTGTGGCGTAATCGAGCACTACTGCGGCGGCGGTCTTGAGGGGTACGCGATCGGGCACCGCCACAAGGGCGCCGGTCGGGACCGTGCAGTATTCGGCAAGGCCGCCACCCATCCGCCAGGCGACGACGCGCTGGCCCGCCGACCACCCGGTCACCCCTTCGCCGACGGCATCGACCGTGCCGGCGATCTCGCCGCCGGGAACATAGGGCAGCGGCGGCTTCCACTGGTACTGGCCGGCTATCAGCAGTCCGTCGACGAAGCCCAGACCCACCGCGTTGACGCGCAGACGCACTTCCCCGCTTGCCGGTTGCGGCACGGGCACTTCATCCAGCACGAGCGCATCGATACCATCGAGACGGTGGACCGCGACGCGCTTCATGCGGGCGCATCCCACGTGGCCTTAAGCGACGTCAGGCCACGAAAGAGGAAGTTTTCGCGCCAGTGGGCATTCGCGCTATCCACGCGCATGTGCGGCAACGTGCGCGCGAGGTGTTCGAAAGCGACGCGCGCCTCGATCCGGGCCAGTTCGGCGCCGACGCAGAAGTGGATGCCGCCGCCGAAGGTCAGGTGACCAGCATCCCCGCGCGCGATGTCGAAGGCATCGGGATCGGCGAACTTGCGCGGATCACGGTTGGCTGCCCCGATCAAGGTCAGCACCCGTTGCCCGGCGCGGACCGGGTGGTCGCCGATCGTGGTGTCGGCCAGAGCGGTGCGGTAGGTGGCGATCAGCGAGCTTTGGTGGCGCAGCGCTTCCTCGCAGGCGCCCGATGCCATGCCGCCGGGGTCAGCAACCAGCCTGGCCCACTGTTCGGGATGAGCGTGCAGGGCGTGAAGGCCATTGCCGATGATGTTGGCGGTGGTTTCGAAGCCCGCCCCGAACAGGCCGATGGTGACGGTAATCGCCTCATGCACCGACAGCCCGTCCGGCTCCTGCCCGGTGCGGGCCAGCGCGGTCAGGAGGTCATCGCGCGGGTTGGCAAGGCGGTCGGCGAATTGCGCCTCGAAGAAGGCTTCGAGTTCCAGGATGCGGCGGTTGGCGAGCGCCAGTTCGGCGGGACTCAGGATGCGCGCCTCGAACACAGTGAAGGCTTCCGGGATGGCCGCGATCAGGTCGGTCATTTCGGGCGCTTCATAATCGATGCCCATCAGATCGCAGATGACCATGACCGGGAACTTATAGGCGAATTCGGTAATCAGGTCGGCGTGGCAGCGCGCCTGGAAGCCATCCGTCAGCTCCCGCGCGATTTCACGGATGCGTGGCTCCATCGCGCGAACCCGCTTCGCGGTCAGCGAACCCACTACCAGATTGCGGATGCGCGTATGCTGCGGCGGGTCCTGCATGATGAAGACTTCGGATAGCCAGCGGTAGGCGGGATTGGCCAGTACGTCGAAGTCCGGCCCATAGAACAGGCGCAGGTTCGCCGCGAAATCGCCGGTGCCAAAATCCGTGCGGTTCATCAGCACATCGCGCACGTGTTCGTGCCGCGAAACCACCCAGTAGCCATACTTCGACCAGTGGAACGGATCGCGTTCGCGCAGGGCGGTAAAGGTGGGCCAGGGATCGGGGATCAGCGCCGGGTCCGAGGTATCGAGCGGAGGGATGGCCGCTGCGGTATCGATGTCCATGCCGTTCTCTCTCCCCTTCCAACCCGGTTGTTTGACCCCGCCGCGCGTCAGGCGGCCTGTTCGGCCTTGTCCGTGGGCGGTCCGGTGAATCTCAGGTCTTCCGCCTTCGCCTCGCGAGTCATCCGCCAGAAGGCATCGTTGCGCCAGGGCGTGATGGCGATCACCCGGCCGCGCGAATTGCGATACCAGTTGGTGGCGCCGGGATGCGTCCACACCAGCTTTTCGTGCGCCGCGTCGATCTTGGTCTTGTAGTCGCCATAGACGTCCTCGCGCACCTCGACCGCGTCCGCGCCCGATTTCACCAGCGCCTCGATCACGCGGGTGGCGTAATGCGCCTGGTTTTCGATGTTGCGGATCATGCTGCCGCCGTGACCGGAACCGACGTTGGGGCCAAGCAGGATGAAGAAGTTTGGAAAGCCCGGAACCAGCGTGCCCAGATAGGCGGCGGCGTTGTCGCCCTCCCAGAAATCGCGCAGCACGCGCCTCTCCCGTCCGATCACGTCATAGGAGCCGAGCACGTTGGCTGCCTGGAAGCCGGTGGCCAGGATCAGCACGTCCGCCTCGAACGCCTCGCCATCCTGCGCGATCAGCGTGGAGCCGCGCACTTCCGCGAGGCGTTGCGGCACGAGCCGCACGTGCGGCTTGCGCAGTGTGCGATACCAGCCGTTGTCGAGCAGCATGCGCTTCGCGAACGGGGGATAGTCGGGCAGCACCAGCGGCAACAGGTCCTGCCGTTCGCCCAGCTCCTCGCGCACGTAGCGGGTGAAGAACTCGCGATGGCCGTCGTTGATCGCGTTGACGGCGCGCGCCGGTTCCGCCCAGTCGGGATCACGGAACAGCGTGCCGTGCACGCGATCATTGAACGTCCACGACAGGCGCTGTTCCACCCACGCGCGGTATAGCGGCACCACCTGCATCAGATAGCGCACGCCGGTCGGCACGGGCTTGCGGAACTGCGGGAAGGGCGCGGCCCATTGTTTGGAGCGCGCGAATAGCGTCAGCTCGGCAACCTCGTCGGCAATCACCGGCACCACCTGCATCGCCGATGCGCCATTGCCGACGACGGCCACGCGCTTGCCCTTCAGGTCGATATCCTGCGGCCAGTCGCTGGTATGGACGATCCGGCCGGCGAAGCCGGAGAGGCCCTTGATGTCGGGCACGACCGGCATGTTGAGAATGCCCACCGCGCTCATCACGATGTCGGTGTGGTGGATCTCCTGCCGGCCGTCGCCGGTGCGGACGGTGACCTGCCACTGGTTCCGGTCCGCCAGCCATTCAGCCCGCTCGACCTTGGTGCCGAAGCGGACTCGATCATAGAGCCCCGTTTCCCGAGCGGTTTCAAGCAGGTAGTTCTCGATCTCGTCGCGCAAGGGGAAGAAGGCCGACCAGTCGTTGGGGCGGAACGAGAAGGTGTAGGTCAGGTTCGGGGTGTCGACACCGCAACCGGGATAGCGGTTTTCCCACCAGGTGCCGCCAAATTCCGCGTTCTTTTCGAAGATCGTGTGCGCGATGCCCATTTCGCGCAGGCGCACCGCGGCGACCATGCCCGAAATGCCCGCGCCGATGATGATCGCCGTCAGCGGTTTTGCCGGGCGTGCCGGTTCCGGCGCGGGATCGAGGTGCATCGTCGCGGCGACGATGTCGCCATATTCGGGCGGCACGGCCTCGGTCATGGCGACGGCCAGCATCGCGGCGAGGTCGGCATTGGCGGGGCGCGGCAGCGCGGGTTCCCGCCCTTCAGCCCAGGCGATGATGGCGGTCCATGCGGCGTCCCGGATCTCGCGCTGGATATCCTCCGGCAGACCGCCGCTGTCGTTGTCGTCCAGCCCCTTGCCCCGGCGCGGCGCGTAGGGCGGTTCAAGATAGCGCCGGTCGCCGGTCAGCTGGACCAGCACCATCAGCAGGGCAGGGATATTGGCCTCATCCACGCCCTGCCGCAGCAGCGCGCGGTCGATTGTAGCGGCGGCAAAGGGGCGGTCGGTGATCTTCGGAGCGGTCATGGCAATCCTCGTTGGCCGCACGTTCGGGCGAGCATCATACCTGAAATAAGAAATATCTACCCATGAGTATATAGAGTCAATCGCAGACCGGGGCTAGCCTGCGAAACTCTCCCGCCGCACCCGCATTCCGGCCTTTTCACGGTCCCAGGTGTCGCCCGTGATGCCCTGCGCGCGCAGATCCCCTTTCAGCACCTTGGCCGAAGGCGTCTTGGGCAGCTCGTCCAGCACGCGGATATAACGAGGCACCATGAAATAGGGCATCCGTTCGATCAGGAAGCGGGCGAGTTCGGGAACGTCGATCGCCTGCCCCGGCACCGGCGCAACGATGACCATAACCTCGTCCTCGGAGAATTCGCTGGGCACGGCGATAGCCGCCGCCTCGCGCACGGCGGGATGAGCGCAGACCTCCACTTCGACTTCGAACGAGGAGATGTTCTCGCCGCGCCGGCGGATCGCGTCCTTCACGCGATCGACGAAGTAGAAATAGCCATCCTCGTCGCGGCGGAAGGCGTCGCCGGTATGGAACCAGCCGTTGGCCCAGGCCTTGGCGGTCGCTTCCGGGTTGCGGTTATACCCGCTGTTCATTCCCCAGGGGCGGTCGGTGCGCACCAGCATCTCGCCGATTTCGCCCACTGGCACTTCGCAATCGTTGGCATCGACCAGCCGCACTTCCACGCCCGGTCGCGCGCGGCCACAGGTGCCGCGCTTCACCGGGTTGGCTTCGGATACGATCGGCGAGGAAATCTCGGTCATGTTGAAGATGGTGTAGATGTCGATGCCGAAGCGCTCGGTGAAGGCGGGCGCATCGTCGGTCAGCGGAACCATGAAGGCCTTGCGCACGGTGTGGTTGCGGTCCTCGGGCGAGGGCGGGCGCTTCATCAGGAACGTCGCCATCACCCCCAGCAGGAAGACGACCGTGGTCCGCGTGCGCGCCGCGATTTCCCAGAAGCGGTCGGTCGAAAAGCTCTCGACCATGGCCACCGAGGCTCCGCGCGCCAGCATCACGAACGGCGGCCCCATGCCGCCGATGTGGAAGATCGGCGCCACGCACATGTAGCGGTCGTCCTCACCCACCATCGGCCAGGATTCGGGGCCGGCGTTGGAGAACATGTGCAGGTACGAGGACAGCACGCCCTTCGATGGACCCGTGGTGCCCGAGGTATAGATGATCGACTGGATGTCCCACGGCTGGATCGGCCGCTCGAGCGCGGACACGGCATCGCCGTCCAGATCATCGAAGCGCGTGACGTCCAGCCCGACGTCCGGCGCAGCGCCTTGCGTCGTCAGGACCAGCCGGCGCAGCGCGGCGCGGTCGATCTCGCCAAGCCGGCCCACGAGATCGGGGTGGGCGATGATCAGGTCCGCCCCGGAATTGGCGACTACGTGGGCGAGCAGATTGCCGCGATAGGCGGTGTTGAACGGCACGAACACCGCGCCAAGGTAGTTGATCGCATAGAACGCCAGCAGCGCATCCCGCCCGTTGGGCAGCCACACCGCCACGAAATCGCCCTGCCGCACGCCCAGCTTCTCCAGGCCCGCGGCCTTAGCGATAGTGCGGCGGCGCACATCGGCAAAGGTCCATTCCTCGCCGTCTTCCCAGACGACGTGGACCTTGTCCGCGCGTTCGCTTGCCCAGCGGTCGACGAGATAGCGCAGCACGCATTCGTCGCGGTTGGGGATGCGCGGATCGGTGAAATCGCGCGCGGTCTTCGGGTTGGTATCGGTCATCGGTCCTCTCCGCGCCCGGCTGGCGGGCGTCTGAGGACAGCGGTCAATCCAGGCCGATCAGCCGCAGGCAGGCCTTCATGGCCTGATCCGCCACTGCATCGCCAGACCGACTGCTGCCCGGGCGGTAGCAATAGGTAATCCAGCTGAGCAGCCCGCCGATCCAGATCGACATTGCCGGCGCATCTGGCACGGTGATGTACCCGTCGCGCACGCAATCCTCGATCATCTTGCCGATGCGCAGGTCGAATTCGTGGCGCAGGCGCAGGATGCGCTGTGCGTCCGTCCGGTCAAGGTTCATCATCTCGCGCTGGTACACAACGAGATATTCGTTGCGGTCGATGATGATCTTCGCCACTTCGCGCAGCGAGGCCTTGAGCAGGTCTATCGACGTCCGTTCCGTTTCCGCGATCCTGTCCAGGGCGGCGAGCGATTCGGTAACCCCGAGTTCGCAGATGGCGCACAGGATCGCCGCCTTGCCCTTGAAGTAGGTGTAGAGAAACGGCTTGGTCGCGCTCAGCCGGTCAGCGAGCATTTCCAGCGTTGCCGCCTCGTATCCCTTTTCGAAGAACAGCGCGGCGGCCTCTTCGAGAATACGGGCCTGCTTGAACGCGACCACACCGGTTCTGATCTCGCGCCCGGTGGGCGCGGCGGTGCTGCGTTGGCGCGGCTTGGCGGCAGTGCTGGATTTGGTCATGCGGCCTTTCTCAGAATTTCCAGGATATCGGCGGGCGAACGCACCGGCCGCGGATTGGTTCTCCCCCATATATCAAGCATGGTATATTCCGCTACCTGCTGGAATCGATCTTCGCCCACGCCCACGTCCGCCAGCGTGCGCGGCATGCCAAGGCTGCGGATGAACGCGTCCAGCGCTTCGGACGCCGTGCCATGGGTATTGCCCAGGCACTGCAGGATGCGGCCCTGCCGGCTGGCATCGTGCTCGGCGTTCCAGGCCAGCACATAGGGCGACATCACGCACGACGTGTAGCCGTGGGGAACGTCGCAGGTTCCGCCCAGAATATGGCCGATGGCGTGGCTGGCTCCCATGGGTACGCCACCGATGATCGAGATCATCGATTGCCACGCGCCGATCTGGCATTTCAGCCGCGCTTCCATGTCCTGCGGGTCCGCCTTGGCGCGGCCCAGCCCCTCGACCAGCAGGCGCAGCGCGCTATCGGCCAGCCCGTCGGCGAAGTCGTTGGAAAGATGCGAGGCAAGCGTTTCGACCGCGTGGTCGACCGCGCGCACCCCTGTCGAGAGCCACAGCCATTCCGGGGTATAGACCGTCAGGGCGGGATCGAGCACGACCATCACCGGCGCCATGTTGCGATGTTCGTAGCCCTGCTTGTGCTGGATCGCCTCGTCCGTGGCGCCGGACAGCGCGTTGAATTCGCCACCGGACAGTGTCGTTGGCACGCAGATGACGCGCACATCGGGGCCGACGGTCAGGGGATTGATGACATTGCCACCATCGTCGACATAGACGTGCAGCGGCTCGAACGCTTCGACACTGCGCACATCGTGCTTGAGCAGCAGCGCGATGATCTTGGCGCTGTCGGTGACCGAACCGCCGCCGACCGAAACGATCAGATCCGCACCGGCCGCCCGCGCGGCATCGGCGGCGCGCAATACGTCCGAACGCGGAGCGTGCGGCGCGATGCCGCTGAACGTGGCGGCATGGCGATCGCCAAGCGCGTGTTCGATTGCGGCAATCTCTTCCGTTTTCGTGCGCAGGGTCTCGGACGCCAGAATGAATACGCGACGCGCGCCCATCTTCTCGGCCTGGTCGCGGATCGCCTCGCGGGCCGGGGTGCCCATGGTGACCCGTTCGGTTTCGGTAAACGTCATCTCGCTGGCTCTGACGCTGCCCACGGCTTTCTCCTTTCTGCGCGCCTGTCCGCCCTTTGGCCGGCGCTTGCGCATAGAGTGCCACGAGAAGGCATTACCCGCTAGTATATTTTTCGACCTATGATAAGGACTGTGCAAAGATAGTGGCCTGACAAGGCGTGGGGCGCCCTTGCCATGGCGCAATTGGGGAAGAAGAACAGATGGATAATGCCGGCGCTGTGCCCTTGAAAGACAACGCCGAGGGTGCGGAGCGCAACGGCGTGTCTCATGCGGGACCGCCACAGGGGCCGCTTGCCGGAATCCGCGTGCTGGAATTTGCCGGGCTGGGGCCGACGCCGTTCAGCGCGATGTTGCTCGCCGATTTCGGGGCGGACGTGCTGCGCGTGGAGCGGATCGGCCACGTGTCGGCCGCCGGCGGGGACGAACGCCACAACTATCTCAACCGCAGCCGCCACACCATCGGGCTTGATCTCAAAAGCACACAAGGCCTGGCACTGGCGCGCGATCTGGCGTCTCGCGCGGACGTGCTGATCGAAGGCTTCCGGCCCGGCGCGATGGAACGGCTCGGGCTCGGCCCTGACGCGCTCTGCGCGCTCAACCCGCGCCTGATCTACGCACGCATGACGGGATGGGGACAGACCGGACCGCTGGCGCATACGGCCGGGCACGATATCAACTATCTGGCGCTGACTGGCGGCCTGGAACTGATCGGTCCGCCGGACCGTCCCCCGCCGCCGCCGCTCAATTTCGCGGCGAACTTCGGCGGCGGCGGCATGGTGCTTGTCGCGGGCATCCTCGCCGCGCTGGTCGAGCGGTCGACCAGCGGCAAGGGGCAGGTGATCGATGCGGCGATGATCGATGGCGCGTCGCTGCTGATGACGCAGGTTTTCGCCTGGACCCGCATGGGCATCTGGCGCGAAGGGCGCGGTGGCAATCTGCTCGATGGAAGCGCCTATTTCTACCGTTGCTACGAGACTGCCGACGGACGCCACATGGCGGTCGGCGCGCTGGAGCCGCAGTTCCACGCCTTGTTTGTGCAGGCGCTCGGGCTCGATCCGGCCGAGTTCGCCGATCACCTGAATCCCGCCCACTGGGCAGCGCGCGCCGCGCGTATCGCGGCGATTTTCCGCACGCGCACGCAAGCGGAATGGACGCGCGCTTTCGAAGGCATCGATGCCTGCGTCACGCCGGTGCTTTCGCCGCAGGAAGCACTGTCCCATCCGGCGAACCTTGCCCGGGGCGTGCATGTTGGCCCGCCCGATGCGCGGCAGCCCGCGCCCGCCCCGCGCCTTTCGCGCACGCCGGGCGCCATGCGGTCCATGCCGGCGCTGGCGGGAGAAGGCGGGATCGCCGCGCTCGAGCAGTGGAACTTCGACAACCACGCAATCCGCGCATTGACGGAAGCGGGCGTTCTGGCCGCGAGCTAGGGTCAGAACCCTGGGCCGTAACCTCCTAAAGCGGGTTGAGCACGGGGCGAAAGCCGCTGCCCTCGCGCAGCACCCGCGCCATGTGACTCCCGCCGAAGTGCGCCGGGATCAGCAGCGCTTCGCGCGCTGCGGCAAGATTGAGCACCCTGCGCCGGGTATCCCGCGCCTGTTCGGGTTCCTCGCAAAAAACACTGTTCCATTCGGGACGGTAGATCTGCGCCGGGTGATGGACCACGTCGCCCACGAACATCGCGGTCTCTCCACCGCTGGCGACTTCCAGCATCATGCTGCCGGGCGTGTGTCCGGGGCAGGCGCGCAGGATGAGGCCATCGTCAACCTCGAAGCCATCTTCGGCCCATTCGGCGCGCCCGGCCTCGATGATCGGGCGCACGCTGTCATCGAACATGCCGGCGTTGACCGCCGCGCCGATCCCGGCCGGGCCGGCGGCCTCGTCCTGCGGGTCCCAGTAAGCGCGGTCGGCAAGCGGCAGGACATAGCGCGCGTTGCGGAAGGTCGGCTCCCAGCGCCCGTCCACCAGCCGCGTGTTCCAGCCGACGTGGTCCACATGGATATGTGAGCAGACCACCACGTCGATGTCCTCGGGCTGGAACCCGGCCGCGGCCAGGTTGCCGAGGAAATCGGTTTGCAGATTGCCGAAGATCGGCAGGTTCGGGCGGTCCTTGTCGTTCCCGGCGCCGGTATCGAACAGGATGCGCTGCCGGCCGGTATCGAGCACCCAGCTTTGCAGGAAGGCAAAGAGCTTTCCACTGACCGGATCGTAGTATTCCGGCGCGAATTCTTCGGCATGGGGCTCCCATCCATCGAACGTGAACCCCGCGAACAGGTCCGCCGGAGGCGAGAATGTACCTTGCCACTCTTCGATGCGATGAACCTTCACGGTTCCAATATCAAAGCGGTCCATCTCGCCTCCGGTCCGATTTCCGTCAGAAATTGAAAGCGGCGGTCACTCCGTAGGTGCGGGGCGGCATGACCGAGCCGACGCGGACGTAGGCGAAGGTCGCCGCCGTGATGATGTTGTTCGAGATGACGAACTTGTTGGTCAGGTTCTTCACCCACGCGCCGATCGAATAGCGATCGTTCGGCGAATGCCAGGTCAGGCCGGCGTTCGCCATGGCATAGGCGCCCTGTTCGGCATCGCGGTTGTTGAACTCGGTGAAATAGACCTTTGACTGCCACTTGATATCGCCGTTCACCGCCAGACGGCTGTCGTTGCCCAGCGGGATATCCCAGTTGAAGCCGCCGCCGAAGGTGAAGCGCGGCGCGTTGGGCAGGCGCTTGCCGCTCAGGTCGACAAGACCCGGCGTCGTGGGGCACGCGGCGTAGGAAATGCCCGGACGCGCGGGGAAGCCCGCCCCGTAATAGGCATTGCAGAACTTGGTGAACTGGGCGTTGAGGTACGATGCGGAAAGGTTGATGCGGAAATTGCGCGTGACCCGGCCTTCCAGCTCCAGTTCGCCGCCGTAGTTGCGCGCCGTTGCCGCGTTGATCGTCTGCACGATCGAGTTGGCGTTGACGAAGCTGACCTGGAGATCCTTGTAATCGTAATAGAACACCGCGCCGCTCAGCAGCAGGCGGTTGTCGGCCAGCTTCTGCTTGAAGCCCGCTTCGTAGCTCCACACCGTTTCCGGGTTGATCGCCGCATCGGTGCTGCCGATGTTGATCACGCCCGATTTGAAGCCCTTGGTGACGCTGGCGTAGAGCAGCGAGGTGTCGCTGGGCTTGAATTCGAGCAGAACCTTGGGCGTCACGGAAGACCAGCCCTTGGCCTTGTCGGTCGGAATGTTCACGCCCAGCGCGTCGAAGCGGAAATAGCCGATGCCGTTGCGGTGCTCGAAGTTGTAGCGCGCGCCGGCGGTCAGCTTCAGCGTGGGGCTGATGTCGACCGCGCCCTGCAAATAGACGCCCACCGCATCGATCTTGACGGTGCCGTTCTGTTCGTAGGCGCCGTTGTCGAAGGTGTTGGCCGGAAGGCCGAACAGCACGCCCAGATTGACGGTCGGCACCAGCACTTGCCCGGTGAGCTTTTCGTGGAAGTACATCGCGCCACCAAGCAGCGAGAAGCCGTTGCCCTGGTAATTCACCGTCACTTCCTGGCTGAAGGCGCGGCTCTTTTCGACGTAGTTGTTCTGTCCGGCAAGATTGACGTCCGAGACGTCAAGATCGTCCCGCTGGAAGCGATCGAACGTGCGATAGGCGGTAATGGACTTTACCGTCGTCGCGCCCAGATCCCAGTCCAGCGTGCCGGTGATGCCATAGCCCTTGCGCTTGTTGATCGCTTCCTCGTCGGAATAGATATTGCGCAGGTTGGGCTTCTGATTGCGGGCCGCGTAATAGTCGAAAATCGATTTCCCGCCGATCAGGTTGTGGAATACCGCGGCTTCTGGAATGACCGACGGCCCGAAGTAGTGGAACGCGTAATTGTTGTCATCTTCGTGGAAATGATCGCCGACGATGGTTGCCTTGAAGTTATCCGCGAGTTTGGCAACAATAGTGCCGCGCAGGGAATAGGCATCGCGATCATCCACCGGCTTTCCGGTGAACAGATTGACGCCGTAGCCATCACGCTTTTCGTACTTCCCCGCCAGGCGCACCAGCAGTTTGTCGCCCGACAGCGGACCGCCGACGGCCGCTTCGATCACCTTCGAGTCATAGTTGCCGTAGGTTGCGCGCAGGTAGCCGTCGAGTTTTTCGGTGGGCAGTGCGGTCACGAGATTGATCGCGCCCGCCGTCGCGCCGCGGCCGTAGAGGATCGATTGCGGTCCGCGCAGAACCTCGATCTGGCCCAGGTCGAAGAATCCGCTCAACTGCTGCGCCGGGCGGGCAAGGATCGCGCCGTTCTGCAGGAAGGCGACGGCGCCTTCGCCGCCAACGTCGAAGTTGTTGAGGCCCACGCCACGGATGAAGGTGCGGTTGACGCCGAACTGGTCGCCGATCGAGACGTTCGGCACCACGACCTGAAGGTCGCCGATATTCTGGACGCCGCCAGGCCCGATATCGGCGGCGGTGATGGCACTGACGGCCGCCGCCACTCTGCCCAGGGTCGTGTTCTGCTTGGTGGCCGTTACGATGATTTCCGCGGCGGACGGCGCGGCCGTCGATCCATCCTCGGCGGCCTGGGCCATGGCGGCTGCCGGAAACAGCAGCGCGATGCCCAGAGGTGCATGGCAAATCGCTCGCAACCCAAGCTTCATCGGAACTCCCCCAAATTGCTTTGCCGTTCTTACGGCGCTTTGTAGCTACTCGTGGGTATATATTGCATTCTCTTGGTAATCAAGAGTGCTCGGGATCGATCAAATTGCGCATGACGCCGCCGCTGACGACGCCATCGGACGTCGATCCAATTGGTGCCGGAAACGAAGGATTCCAGAGAGATGGTCGTCGTGCCGCCTTCTTCACCGCAGGGCTTGACCCCGGGCTCGCAGGGGGAGGCTAGTCGTCGTGCATTCCATGCACGTCGCGGCTGATGGCGATCAGTTCCGCCAGTTCCACGGACACGTCGCCCATGCGATGAATCATCATGATCGGCGAACGCGCGGTGCTGTCGGCGATGGGGAGATAGGCCACATCGTCGCGCCGGAAGCGCTGCACCGATTCCGGAACGATGGTGAAGCCGGCATGGGCTGCGACAAGGCCGATCGCGGTCTGGAGTTCGCGTACTTCCTGCACGCCGCTCGGTTGCAGGCCGGCATCATGAAAGATGCTGAAAACCTGGTCCGCATAACTCGGGCGGGCCGGGCGCGGATAGGCGATCAGGGTGTCGCCGATCAGGTCCGCCAGATGGACCGGGCGTTGCGCCAGTGCGAGAGGATGGTCGGCCGGAACCGCCGCCAGGAGCGTCTCCTCGGCCAGCACGATCCGGCGGATGGCCGGGTCCTCGAAGCGTAACCGGCCGAAGCCGGCATCGATGCGCCCTTCCTTCAACGCCGCGATCTGTTCGGTGGTGGTGCATTCTAGGACGGAGACGTCCACGTTGCTGGCGCGATCGCGGAACAGGCGGATCACTTCGGGCAAGGGGCCGAACAGGATGGAGCCGACGAAGCCGATCACGAACCGTCGCTGCCCCTGCCCGGTGAAGCGGCGCATCATGTCGCGCAACTGGTCGACGCCGGCCAGCAGTGGCACGGCATGTTCGTAAAGCAGCCGTCCAGCCTCGGTCAGCCGCACGGGTCGAGAATCACGATTGAACAGGTCGGCGCCGATTTCCTCCTCCAGCTGCCGGATCTGCCGGCTCAGCGGCGGCTGCGCCACGTTGAGCCGCTCCGCCGCGCGCGTGAAGTTCTGTTCGTTGGCCACGGCGACGAAGTAGCGAAGGTGCCTCAGTTCCATATCATATCCAAAAGGTATCAGGCCGGACCGAGACGATCTTTCACGCACGCGGGAGGAGTCAATAGGAGAGGTGGAATATATGGCGGTTGGGAAGGGAATCGGCCGTTGGCGACCATAGACGCGATTGATACCTGGATTGTCGATGTTCCGACGATCCGCCCGCACGTGCTGTCGATGACCTCGATCAGCCGCCAGTCGATGGTGATCGTGCGCGTGCGCTGCGCCGACGGGGTGTCGGGGCTGGGCGAGGGGACGACGATCGGCGGGCTTGCCTATGGCGACGAAAGCCCGGAGAACATCAAGCTCACCATCGATACCTATTTCGCACCACTGCTGGTCGGCGCGGATTCCGCGATGCCGGCCGCGCTGATGACGCGGCTGCGGCAGAACGTCGTCGGCAACCACTTCGCCAAGAACGCGGTGGAGACCGCGCTGCTCGATTGCGTTGCGCGGCGTGCCGGCGTGCCGCTATCTGATCTGTTGGGTGGTCGGCAGCACGATCGCTTGCCGGTATTGTGGACGCTGGCCAGCGGCGACACGGCGAAGGACATCGCCGAAGCCGAAGCGATGATCGCGGCGCGGCGGCACAACGTGTTCAAGCTCAAGATCGGCAAGCGCCCCCTGGCCGATGACGTCGCCCATGCCGGCGCGATCAAGCGGGCGCTGGGCGCCAGCGCCTCGGTGCGCGTGGACGTGAACCAGGCGTGGGACGAGCAGACCGCGCGCAAGGGCGCGCGGATGTTGGGCGATGCGGGGATCGATCTGATCGAACAGCCGTTGCCGCGGGCCGACCGGGCCGGCATGGCGCGCCTTGCGGCCAGCGCTCCCATCGCGATCATGGCGGACGAAGCCTTGCGCGGCACGCACGACGCTTTCGATCTTGCCGCGATCCGCGCCGGCGATGCCTTCTCGATCAAGGCAGCGCAGGCCGGCGGGCTGATCGCGGCGGCAAAGGTCGCGGCGATCGCCGAGGCGGCGCATATCGGCCTCTATGGCGGCACGATGCTGGAAGGCAGCGTGGGCACGGCAGCGGCGGCGCACCTCTGTTCTACGTTCGCCACGCTGGCATGGGGCACCGAATTGTTCGGGCCGCTGCTGCAGACCGAGGAAATCCTCGCCACGCCGCTCGAGTATACCGATTTCGCGCTGACCGTGCCCAAGGGGCCGGGGCTCGGGATCGAGCTTGACGAGGACAAGGTCCGCCACTTCCGCCGCGATGCGCCGCAGCGCACCGTGGTCATGCTCAACCAGGCCGCGAGGTAATCATGCTCTTTCAGGTGGAAATGCTCGTCAAGGTGCCGGCGCATCTCGATCCGGCCGAGTTCGACCGGCTCAAGGCCGAGGAAAAGGCGCGCGCCGAAGACCTGCAGCGGGCTGGGACGTGGCGGCATCTTTGGCGGCACGTGGGAGCCTATGCCAATACCAGCATCTTCGACGTGGCCAGCAACGAGGAGCTTCATGCTATCCTCACCGGCCTGCCGCTGTTCCCGTTCATGGACATCACCGTGACGGCGCTGTGCCGCCACCCGTCGTCCATCCACAGTGACGACCGCTGAGGTCGCGCAAGTTCAAGGAGAGGTTTCATGGCATCAGAACTCGTGCAGGAATCCGGCGTGCAGAGCTACCTCGACCGCATTGCCGGGGTGGACCAGCCCGGCGGTGACGCGCGCACCAAGGCGATCGTGCGGCGCATCGTGTCGGACCTGTTCACCACCATCGACGATTTCGACGTGACCGCCGAGGAATTCTGGCACGCGCTGCACTTCCTGCAGGAAGCGGCGCCGGAATTCGGGCTGATCGCGCCGGGGCTCGGCTTCGATCACTTCCTCGACATCCGCATGGACCGGGCCGACAAGGCCGCCGGCATCGCGGGCGGGACGCCGCGCACGATCGAAGGCCCGCTCTATGTGCCCGGCGCGCCGCTGGCCAAGGGCTTCGCGCGGCTGGACGATGGCACCGACACGGGCGAGACGCTGATCATGCACGGGCGCGTGTTCGATCGCGATGGCAAGCCGGTGGCGGGCGCGATCGTCGATGTCTGGCACGCGAATACCAAGGGCGGCTATTCGGTGTTCGACCCTTCGCAGACCGCCTATAACAACCGCCGCCGCATCGAGACCGGGGCCGACGGCAGCTACAAGTTCCGCAGCATCGTGCCGTCGGGCTATTCGGTGCCGCCGCAGGGCGGCACGGATCGTCTGCTGTCGGCGATCGGCCGCCACGGCAACCGTCCGGCGCATATCCACTTCTTCGTGTCGGCGCCCGGCCTTCGTCATCTGACCACGCAGATCAACATCAACGGCGATCCCTATCTGCACGATGATTTCGCCTTCGCCACGCACGACGATCTCATCCCGGAGATCGTCCGCCGCGAGGAACCCGATGCGATCCACGCCGAGAACCTCAACGGTCCGTTCAGCGAAATCGCGTTCGACTTCGTGCTGCACCCGGCGACCGAGACCGCGGAGACCGAATTGATGGCGCGCCATCGCGCTCCTGCGGTTACCGCATGATCGAATCGGGAAGGGCGATGGCGGGTGATGGCTGCGCCATCGCCTGGCGTCTGGAAGGGCCGGAGGACGGGGCGGCCGATGCGCCGGTCGTCATCCTGTCCAACTCGCTCGGGACCGCGCTGGAGATGTGGGCGCCGCAGGTGGCGGCGCTGTCCGCCAGCTTCCGGGTGCTGCGTTATGACACGCGCGGTCATGGGCGCTCCGACGTTCCGGGTGGCGCCTACGGGCTGGACCGGCTGGGCCGCGACGTGCTCGATCTGATGGATGCGCTGGGCATCGCGCGCGCGCATTTCTGCGGGCTGTCGCTCGGCGGGATGACCGGCCAGTGGCTTGGCGTTCATGCGCCCGACCGGTTCGACCGGCTCGTGCTGGCCAACACCGCGGCCTACATGGGGCCGCCTGCGGGGTGGCAGTCGCGCATTGCCGCCGTGCTCGATGGCGGCATGGAGGTGATGACCTCGGCCCTTCTCGAACGCTGGTTCACGCCCGAGTTCCGCGCCGCCGCGCCCGGGATCATCGCGCCGGTGCGCGAGGGGCTGCTGGAGACATCGCCCGCGGGCTATGCCGGCTGCTGCGCAGCGATCCGCGACATGGACATGCGCCCGGTGATCGGCCTGATCGACCTGCCGACGCTGGTGATCGCCGGTGCCCGCGATCCGGCCACGCCCCCCGCCGATGCCGAAGTCCTTGCCGCCCGGATCGCCGGATCGCAATTGGTCACGCTCGATGCCGCGCACCTGTCGAACATCGAACAATCTGCGGCGTTCAACGCCGCTCTGCTCGATTTCGTCAGTTGAGATTGCGCAACGTTTCCGAAGGCAGCTCGCCGAACATCTTGCGATACTGCGCGGAAAAGCGGCCGAACTGGTAAAAGCCCCATTTGCAGGCGACGGACGTGACCGATGTGCCGGGCTCCGCCTGGCGCAGATCGTCGCGCGCGCGCTCCAGCCGCACGGCCTTGAGGAACGCCATTGGCGAGGTGCCGCGAAAGCGGCGGAAGCCGTCGAACAGCGCGCGGGCGCTGACGCCGCTAACATCGACCAACTGGTCCAGCGTCACCGGCTCGGCGGCGTGTGCGATGATGAACTGCTCCACGCGGCGGACGTGGTGCGGCGCGATCTTGCACGGTTGCGGGCGCAGATGCTCCGAATAGTTGTTGGGGTGGCTTTCCAGCAGTTTCAGGATCAGCAGCGTTTCGAGGCTTCCAAGCACCGCGCGGCTTTCGCTTCCCGATGCGGCGGAAAGTTCCATGCTGAGCAGCGAGGCATAGTGCCACCAGTCCGCGTTGCCGGCATTGACCGGCATCTCCTGCGCGAATTCGAGTTCGCGGCTGAGCGGACGGCCGATCATCATCGTGGCGTGGTGATCGAGCGCCCGGTTGCTGATCTGGACCACGCGCTGCGTGCAGTCGGCGGACCAGTGCATCCGTTTGAGATCGCGCGTGTTGACGACCGAAGCGATCGCCGGAGTGCTCAGGACGGTCCCCCGGCGCGTGCCGACCTCGGCCGCCCCCGCGAGCGGCTGCATCAGCAGCAGCATATCCTCGTCCTCGATCCCCTCGATCGATACTTCCGCGCCATAGGTCATCGCGCCGATGCCGATGTCGTTCAGGCGCTTGTGGTTGAGCCAGGCGTCGAGCCGTTCGCCGCGTCGCGCCACCGAGAGGTGGTGCGGGCAATAGGTCCGCGCGATGTGCTCGCGCACTTCGCTGAGGCTGTTGGATGCAAAGACGGCAAAGCCCGGCAATGTCTCGCAGGCATTGCCGTCCGTCGTCATGGCAATCTGGCCGCCAAGGCCTGGCATGGAACCGCTGCCCACTGTTCCCCCCGTGATTTTGCTCCCTGTTTTGACAGTCAGGATCATACGGGCACCCTGGAGAGTCAATGGGCTCGGACCAGGCGCGAACCCCTGAATCCTGCACTCGGAGGCTGCATTCCGCGCTGGCGTGTCACCGATGCGACAGGAGCGGCGCGGATACGGGATTACGCGGTAATCAGCCGGGCGATCGGATCGTCGCGTTGTTCCGGCCCCAGCGCCAGATAGCCTCCATCCACGGCGACTTCCGCGCCGTTCATGAAGCGTGCCGCGTCCGAGCAGAGGAAGACCACCACGTCCGCCACTTCCGCCGCGTCGGCGATCCGGCCGGGCATGTGGAACACCCCGCCCACCGCATCGGCTTTCGCCCGATCGTCCGCGCTCATGGCAAGGATGGCGTTGGACCACGTCCACGCCGGCGTCACCGCATTGACGCGCACGCCACGGCGCGCGAATTCCAGCGCCTGGCTGCGCGTAAGCTGCGCCACGGCGGCCTTGATCGCCGGATAGACGAAGCGCCCCTTTTGTGCGCGATGGCCACTGACGCTGGAAAAGTTGACGATCGCGCCGCCGTAGGCGGCAAGGTGTTCCTGCGCCAGTTGCGCGAACATCGCGCCACCGACCAGGCCGATGTCGAGCGCCTTGAGCCAAGTCTCGCGCTTCGTCGCCAGTCCGTCGTCGAGGTAGGAGGTCGTCACGTTGACGAGGAAGTCCAGCCGCCCGAACCGCGCGATGGTGCTGGCGATGCAGGCTTCGATAGCCGAATCCGATGTGACGTCGGTTTCGACGAACAGGGATTCGGAGCCGAGATCGGCTTCGGCGCGCTCGCCGCCTGAGCGGTCGATATCCGCGATGACCACCCGCACACCTTGCGCGAGGAAGGCGCGGGCGACCGCCACCCCGATCAGGGTGGCGCCCCCGGCGATGATGGCGGTGCGGCCCGCCAGTTCTTCGTACCGCGCCATGGTCAGAACGACCACTTGAGGCCGGCCGACCATTCGCGCGGCCGTGCGTAAAGCTTTTCGTAGAGCCCGAACGATGCGCCATAGACCCCCGTCTGAAGGTACTGCTTGTCGGTCAGGTTGGTCACGCCCGCGAAGACCGAAACCTTTTCGCCGGGGAAAGTGTAGGTCACGTTGGCGTTGAAAAGGCTGTAGCCCGGCTGGTAGAGTTCGGGCGAATTGAGCGCGTCCATGTAGGCGCCCGAACGGTACGACCAGTCGATCCGCGCACGGACGTTGCCGCCGTTTGCGAGTTCCACGCTCTTGGAGACAGCGCCGCTCAGGCTCCAGTTCGAAACGCGTTCGAACTTCGACGCCAGCGTGATTTCGGCGGCGGCGGGATCGATCGCGGTGAAACGGGGGTGCAGATAGCCAAGGCTGCCTTCCAGGAACCAGCCGGCCCCAGCGTCGAGGCGGCCCTCCAGTTCCAGCCCCTTGATTTCGGCCGAAGCCGCGTTCTTGGTGACCGGCGCGATGCCGGTGAAGACCTGCACCTGCAGTTCATCGTATTTGGTCAGGAACAGGGCGCCGTTCAGCGTCAGGCGGCGGTTGAACAGCTTCGACTTGAAGCCGATTTCATAGGCTGTGGCCTTTTCTGCGCCGAACTGGGGAATGTTCGCCTGCGGCGGGAACACGCGCTGGACGAAACCGCCGCTCTTGAACCCTTTGGAGAACGAGGCATAGGCCAGCACGTCGTCCGCCACATGGAACGCGATATTGGCGCTGGGGGTTACCGCATCCTCGTTGCGATAGGCGGTGACATAGGGCAGCACGCGCGTCTGCGGGGTGTTCGGGCTGGCCGCGATCAGCGCGCCGCCGGTCTTGTCGACCAGGATTTCCTGATCGGGAAGGAACGACTTCTTGTCCTTGGTGTAGCGCAAACCGAACGTCAGATCGATCAGCGGGATCGGTGTCCAGGTCGCCTGTCCAAACGCGGCATAGCTTTTCGTGGCGAACTTGCCGCCCGACCGGAAGGTCACCGGCGTAAAGTCCAGATTATTGATATTGTTGCCGTTCTCGTTGAAGTAATAGAGGCCTACCACGTATTTCAGCTTGTCGTCCGCGGTATTGCCCAGCACCTGCAGTTCCTGGCTGAACTGGTGCTGCTTGAGTATGTCTGCCAGGTGCAGGATCGTGAACGGCGAATGATCGCCGTCGCGGGCATAGTCGCCGCTGACGTGACGATAGGCGGTGATCGACTTCAGTTGCACCGGGCCGAGATCCCAATCGATCACGGCCTGCGCGCCCCACAGGTCGTTCCTCGCATATTGGGGGCCGGTGCCGGCATCGGCGCCGTCGCCCACGATGAAGCGGTTGCTGAAGCAGGCCGCGGCATTGCCTTGTGGGCTGTAGGGCGCGAACGCGAAGCACGGCTGCCCGCCCAGCAGCGCGGCGAAATAGTTGTGTAGCAGCGTGAAGTTGTCGGTGGGCGCATCGAACGGCGGATTCAGCACATAGGCGCCCGCCGTGGTCGGGCTGCCGGGTGGCAGCATCGGCAGGTTCTGCGGGTTGAAGATGGCGGACTTGTACGTGACGCCCGAGAGCACGAAAGCCGGGCCGTTGGTGCGATCGCGCGTGCCTTCCACCGCAAGATTGACCTCGAAGGTGCTGCTTGGCTTCCAGCGCAGGTCGAACCGGCCGGTCAGCGTGCCGACATCGCCCAGCTCGCGGCCATCGACGAGGTGCCTGACGTAGCCATCGCGGTTGAAGGTGGCGACGGTGACCTTGGAGAACAGCGTGTCCGAAAGCGGGATGTTGGCGCTCGCCTTCACGTCGATGCGGCTGAAGCGGCCGGTCGTGACCTGCAGGTTGCCCGATGGCGTTTCATCCGGCTTTTTCGTGGTGATGCTGATCGCTCCGCCGATGGTATTGCGGCCGAACAGCGTGCCTTGCGGCCCGCGCAGGATCTCGACACGTTCGACGTCGACCAGATCGAGCAGTGCGCCGACCGAACGGGCGACATAGACGCCATCGACATAGACGCCCACGCCGGGTTCGGTGGTGGGCAGGAATTCCTTCTGCCCGATCCCGCGAATGTAGATCGCCGCCGACGATCCCGCACCGCCGAAGCTGGGGTTGTTCTGCAAGGTCATGTTCGGGGTGAAGCTGGCAAGGCCATCGATTTTCTGCACGCCGCGCGCCTCGATCGCCGCGCCCGAGAAGGCGGAGATGGCCAGCGGGACCGATTGCGCGCTTTCCTCGCGCTTGCGGGCCGTGACCACGATGTCGCCGGCCAGCGGATCGGCCGCGGACGCGCTTTCGGTGGCAGGTGCGGCCGCCTGCGCCATGGCGATGCCGGGCAGGGCAACGGATGTGGAAAGCGATACGAGCAATCCCGCAAGGCGCGGGCCATTGAACAGAGCAGTCATATTTCCCCCCAGGGATCATGGAAGATCGCTTGATCCGTTCGGTCGACGGAGTGGGGTGCATCTCGTCACGGGTTGGAGCTGCGGAATATTCAGCGGCTGCAGGCAATGTGCGCCCAGTGCGACTTTGCATGCGTTTGCCGCAGGCGGCGCGGGCGTGCCGTGCAAATGCTGCCGCCCGCGCACAATCCACGCACTGGGCGCATAGGCCGCCCGCGCCACGAAACCCTACCCGATGTCCTGTCGCATAGGGGATAGACAGGATGGCAGGAACAATCGCGATCGTGGGTGCGGGCATTGCCGGGCTATGCACCGCCAAGACGCTGGCCGCGCTCGGGTTCGAGGTGACGGTGTTCGAAAAGGAGCCGGATCTTGGCGGGGTGTGGTCGTCCTCGCGCCGCTATCCGGGCCTGACCACGCAGAACCCGCGCGAGACTTACGCCTTTTCCGACTGGCCGATGCCTGATGACTATCCGGAATGGCCGTCGGGTGCGCAGATGCAGGCCTATCTGGCGAGCTATGCCGATCATTTCGGAGTAACGCCGCGCATCCGCTTTTCGCACACGGTCCTGGCGACGCGCGAAAGCGCGGATGCGCCGGGCTGGACCCTGAAGCTCGCCGGCCCCGGCGGCGAGACGGAACAGTCGTTCGACTGGCTGATCCTGTGCAACGGCATCTTTTCGATCCCTGCGGTGCCGCCGTTTCCGGGTACGGACGCGTTCGAGGCGGCCGGGGGGCGGGTGCTGCATACCAGCCAGTTCACCGATCCCGCCCAGGCCAGCGGCCGCCACGTGCTGGTGGTGGGCTACGGCAAGTCTTCGTGCGATGTCGCCAACGCCATCGCAGCGCGCAGCGCCAGCACCACGATGGTGGTGCGCCATCTGATCTGGAAGATACCCAAGCGCATCGGCAATGTCCTCAATTTCAAGCACCTGTTCCTAAATCGGCTGGGCGAGGGGCTTTTTCCGTGGATGGAGCTCAAGGGGTTCGAGGCGTTCCTGCACGGCTCCGGCCTGCTCGGGTCCGGAAAATTCATCCGCAATGCCTTGCTGGCCACGGTGCAGGGCGTGATCGGCCGCCAGCTTGGCCTCAAGCGGATCGGGCTGGACCCCGGAACGCCGCTGGAAACCATCGCGCGCAGCACGGTCAGCCTCGTCAGCGACGGCTTCTATGACAAGGTGGCCAGCGGCCAGCTCGGGTTCGAGCGCGATGCCGAGATCGTCCTTTTGGCGCCCGGACGCGCGACGCTGTCCAACGGCCGCGACCTGCCCGCCGATCTGGTGATCTGTGGCACGGGCTGGCATCAGCGCGTCGATTTCCTGCCCGATGCGACGCGCGCCAGGGTGACCGACCGTCAGGGCAATTTCCGCCTGTACCGCTCGATGGTGCCGCTGGGCGTGCCGCGCCTGTTGTTCAACGGTTACAATTCATCGTTCTTCTGCCAGCTCAACGCCGAAATGGGCGCGATCTGGATCGCGGCGCTGCTGACCGGCCGGCTCACCCTGCCCGATGAGGCGGCGCAGGGTGCCGATATCGACCGCCGGCTGGCGTGGATGGATGCGCGCACCGGCGGACGCCATTGCAAGGGCACCAATATCGTACCGTTCTCGATCCACCACGTCGATGAACTGCTGGTCGACCTTGGCCTGGAACTGCCACGTTCCGTCCGCCTTGCCCAATGGGTGCGGACGGTTCGCGCATCCGACTTCGCGAGCGTCGGGCGGCGTTTCCGGGCAGGCGCCTAAGTCCGTCCGGAAGGCGGTCGTCCGGCCCTGATGCGTTCCATCCCCCGGTCGCGCGGGATGATACCGGCAGATCGGGACGGCGATTCGTGTAGGCCGCTCCCTTTTCGTTATAGCATTGAATGCAAAACATATTATGATACTTGAATATTCAAGTATCTAGGGTAAGCTCTCCACCATAACGGGGAGAAACCGACGGACATGGCGGACGCCATCATCATTCAGGCGATGTCGCTTGGCGGCGACGGACTGCGGGTCGCGGTCAAGGATTCGCTCGACATCGCGGGCTATCCCACGCGGGGCGGCAGCGCCGCGCTGGCGGATGCGCCCCCGGCCGCGCGCCATGCTGATGTGGTGCAGGCCGTGCTCGACGCCGGTTGCCGGATCATCGGCAAGGCCAACATGCATGAGCTGGCCTATGGCGTGACCGGCGTGAACGGCTGGACCGGGACGCCCGCAAATCCTTCGTATCCCGGCCACGTCCCCGGCGGGTCCTCCAGCGGTTCGGCGGCGGCGGTCGCGGCCGGGCTGTGCGATTTCGCGCTGGGCACCGACACCGGCGGATCGATCCGCACGCCGGCCGCCTGCTGCGGCGTGTTCGGCCTCAAGCCCACGTTCGGCCGGGTCAGCCGGCAGGGCGCGCACCCGGCGGTCTCCTCGCTCGATTGCGTCGGGCCGTTTGCCGGCAGCGTGGCGATGCTGGAGCGGGCGATGACGATCATCGATCCCACGTTCGAGATCGCGGAAAAGCCCGTGACCATTCGGCTCGGGCGCGTGGCCTGCGCCACTGACCCGGCGGTCGCGCAGGCGTTCGATGCGGCGCTCGCTGGCTCCGCCGCACATCTCACGGAAAGAACGCTGCCGGGCATGGACGCGGCGTTTGCCGCCAATATCGCCATCATCGGCGCGGAGACCTGGGCGGCGTTCGGTTCGCTTACGGCATCGCCAAACATGGGTGAGGACGTGCGCCAGCGCCTGCTCAACGCCAGCAAGGTGACGGCTGACGATCTGGCGAAGGCGGAGGACGTGCGCGCGCGGTTCCGGGCCGAAGTCGATGCCGCGCTGGAAGGCGTCGACGCGCTGGTGCTACCGACCATGCCGGTGTTCGTGCCCACGCTGGAGGACGCCGCCGACGCGGCCGCGATGCTCAAGCTGACCGCGCTGGTGCGGCAGTTCAACCTGTCCGGCCATCCCGCGCTGTCGATCCCCGTGGCGACGCCTACCGGACTTCCGATCGGCATCCAGCTGGTTGGCCGCATCGGTGGCGACGCCGCGCTGTGTGCCGTGGCGCGCGCGCTGGCGCCGTCGCTGGATATTCCAACCTATCTGCAACGAGAGGAGCAGCCCTGATGAACGTGGCACTCGATGTCCGCAAGGACGTAAACGCGCTGGACCGCCTCTTGCTCGCGGTGCGCGAACAGCGCGAGACGTTTTCCGAAAACCAGCAGGTCAGTGCGGACGTGGTCCACCTGATGCGCGAGGCCGGCATCTATCGCGCCATGGTGGCAAAGCGCTTCGGCGGAGACGAGATGTCGCCGGCCAGCTTCCTGCGCCTGATCGAAACGATCAGCCAGGTCGATGGCTCCTCGGGCTGGGTTGCGAGCTTCGGCTTTTCGGCGGTCTATCTGTCCGCGCTGCCGCTGCCGACGCTCGAAAAGATGTACGCCAACGGGCCGGACGTGATCTTCGCCGGCGGCATCTATCCGCCGCAGCGCGCGGTGCCGGTCGCTGGCGGGCTGGAAGTCTCGGGCCGCTGGTCATGGGGCAGCGGCTCGACCGGGGCGGACCTGATCGGCGTGGGCATCAAGGTCGAAAACGGCGCGAACAGCGGCCCTTATGCGGGGCTTCCACTGATCGCGGTGATGCCGGCGGGCAAGGTCACGATCGAGCGCAACTGGGACGTCAACGGCCTCAAGGGCACCGGCAGCCACGACATGGTGGTCGACAAGGTGGTCGTGCCGGAGGAATGGACGTTCGTGCGCGGCGGCGCTTCGAGCCTCGATACGCCGCTCTACCGCTATCCCTCGATGCCGCTGGCGGCGCAGGTGCTGTCCGTGGTCGCGCTCGGCACCGCGCGGGGCGCGCTCGATTGCCTGATCGAGATGGCGGGCGGGCGCACCTCGATCACCGGCGCGCCCACGCTGGCGGACCGGGCCTATCTGCAGGCCGACCTGGCCAAGGCCGAAGCCGCGCTACGCTCCGCGCGGGCGTTCTTCTACGAGATCACCGAGGAAGCCTACGATACGCTGGTCGCCGGCGATGATCTCAGCATCGAAACACGTGCCCTGCTCCGCCTTGCCTCGACGCAGGCGGCGCGGGTGGGCGCCGACGTGGCGCAGGCGGTCTATCGCCTGAGCGGCACCACCGGCATCGCCACGAACCACCCGATAGCCCGCCACCTGCAGGACGCGATGGTCGTGCCCCAGCACGCCTTCCTGTCCGACGGCACCTGGCAGAACGCCGGCCGCGTGCTGCTGGGCCTCGATGCCCCCGCCGGTTTCCCGTGAGCACCTCCATTCCAGACCTTCAGCAAGGATCCCCGAAATGACCGATACCAAGCCCCCGCTTCGCGTCCTGTTCTGCGGCGCCGTGCTTCAGAACTTCTTCGACCTTCCCGCAGCCGAGATCGGCAAGGTCTGGCAGGCGACCGGCGAGATGCTGAAGGGCATCCGCGATCTGCCGGGCGTCACCGTGCTCGGCACGATCGATGACGATCAGACCATGGTCGGCACATCGCCCAACGGCTGGCCGTGGACGTTCTACATCCTCGCCGAAGTGCCCGATCGCGATACGGTCGTTGCCGCCTGCAACCTGTTTCGCACGATCGAGGTCGGTGAACATCGCCTGTGGCGCTACATGCGCGTCGAAGCGCGCATCGGGCGCGAGCTGGTGATCCCGGCGTGACCTTTCGACCGATCCTTTGTTCCAGCCCGCAAGGAGGTCTGCATGACTGATCCAGCGAACACATTGGTGCGCGAAGACCGCGTGCATACCAGCCTCTATACCGATCCCGCGCTGTTCGACGCGGAGATGGAACGGATTTTCAAGAACAGCTGGGTCTGGGTGGCGCACGCCAGCGAACTGCCCGGCCCCAACACGTTCAAGACCGCGCACGTCGGGCTGGAGCCGGTAATCGTCACGCGTGACAAGGCGGGCGAAGTCCACGTGCTGCTCAACCGCTGCCGCCATCGCGCGGCCAGCGTCTGCGAGAAGAAGAAGGGCAAGGCCTCGGTCTTCGTCTGCCCTTACCATGGCTGGAGCTACGCCCCCGACGGCGCCTTGCGCATGGTGCCGCACGCCAAGGGCTATCCCGCCGATTTCGACAAGGACGAGTTTCCGCTGCTGTCGCTGCGCACCGAAAGCTACAACGGCATGATCTACGCGACCTTCCGCGACGACATCATGCCGCTGGAGGAATGGCTCGGGCCGGCGCGCAAGTGGATCGACCTGTTCATGAAGCAGGGCGCGGGCTTCGGCGTGAAGGCGCTGGGCGAACACAAGTTCCGCTTCCCCGGCAACTGGAAGATCCAGCTCGAGAACACGACGGACGCCTATCACTTCCCGATCGTCCACAAGACCTTCCTCGACAGCCTGGACGAGGAAACCGAGGACGTGTTCGACGTGCTGGGGCAGGGCGGCTGGGTCGAGGACCTGGGCAACGGCCATTCGGTCATGGTCATGATCCCCGACCTCATCGATCTGGAAGACAACCTCGACGCGCCGATTCCCGAGCGCTTCGCCGCGCTGGCCGATGAACTGCGCGCCGAGGGGCATGACGAGGCGCTGGTGCGCAAGGTCGTGCGCGCGGTGGGCGGCACCGGGTTCAATCTCAACATGTTCCCCAACATCGCCTGTTCGATGGCGTTCTTCCGCGTGCTGCGGCCGGTCAAGGTGGACGAGACCGAGATCCAGCACATCGCCATCGGCATGGACGGCGGCCCTGCACCGGCGAACCGGATGCGTCTGCGGCTGCACGAGCACTTCCAGGGGCCGATGGGCTTCGGCACGCCCGACGACGCCGAAGGCTGGGAGCGCGTCCAGCGCGGCGCGCAGGCCGGGCAGGATGTGTGGATCATGGTCAATCGCGGCGTGGCCGCGCCCGATGGCGTGGCCGAGCCGGGCCATAACGCGGGCGACGTGTCTTCCGAAACGGGAATGCGCGCGGCCTACCGCATGTGGAAGAGGATGATGGAAGCATGAGCACTTCGGCAACCACCGCCACACTCACGGCGACTGCCGCGATCGGCCTTGACGAGGCCGCCGCCTTCATCTGGGCGGAAGGCGAACTGCTTGATCGGCTGGCATACAAGGATTGGCTGCCACTGTGGGCGGGCGGGCACTACGTGATCCCGATCGACCGCGACGCCAGCGATCCGGTCGACGCCTTGAACATCGCCTATGACGATGCGACGATGCGCGAGGCGCGGGTCAAGCGGCTGCTCTCGGGCTTCTCGATGTCGTCGGCCCCGCCGGCGCGGACGGTACGTTCCGCTTCGCGCTTCGTGGTGGAAGACAGCGCGCCCGGCGCGCTCACGGTGCGCTGCGCGCAGATCCTCGTCGAATACAAGTATGGCCGCACCCGCACGCTGGCGGCGGACGTGACCTACCGCCTGGTCCGCACCGATGCGGGGCTCAGGATGGCGGGCAAGACCATTCTGCTGCTCAATTCCGACGAGGATCTGTTCGGCATAGGATACCTGCTGTGAAGCGCGATACCGTTCTGGTCACCGGTGGGGCGAGCGGCCTTGGCGCGGCGATCGCCCGGGAGTTCCACGCCGCCGGCTACAACGTGGGCATTGGCGATATCGACGCGGACGGGGCGGCGGCGTTGGCGCACGAACTTGACGCCAGTGGTGCCACCGCGACCGGCATCGCGCTCGACGTGCGCGATCAGGCCGCGTTCGAGGCAGCGCATGGCCTGCTCGCCGCGCGCTGGGGCAGCGTGGAAGCGCTGGTGAACAACGCCGCGCTGACCGTGGCCCGGCCCGTGCTCGACATCACGCCCGACGAATTCGACGCCGTGCTCGCGGTCAATCTGCGCGGCACCTTTGTCGGCAGCCAGGTGTTCGCGCGCGCGTTCAAGGCGGCGGGCTATGGCCGCATCGTCAATCTCGCCTCGCTGGCCGGGCAGAACGGCGGCACGGCCACCGGCGCGCATTATGCGGTGTCGAAAGGTGGGATCATCACGATGACCAAGGTCTTCGCGCGCGATCTCGCGCCGTTCGGGATCACGGTCAACGCGATCGCGCCCGGGCCGCTCGATACGCCCATGGTACATCGCACGGTGCCGGCGGACCGCATGGCGCAGTTCCTGACCAACGTCCCCGTCGGCCAGATCGGCGATCCCGCGTTCATCGCGTCGATGGCGGTTCGCCTTTGCGCGCGCGATGCCACCTTCATCACCGGTGCCACCATCGACATCAACGGCGGCCTCTACATGCGGTGAGGATGGCGTCGCCGGGAATTTCGTTCCGCGGCGGTGGAAATGCCAACCTGCTGGTGACTCCGGTCACCGGCATGGTTAACAGAATTCCATGGTCACAAAGGGGTTCCGATCTGCGGCGGCGTTGGCGTTGCTTGCGCTGGTCTCCGCGCGGCCCGGTATGGCCCAGACGGCACCCCCGTCCGCACAGCCGTCTGCCCCCCATGCCAGCGACATTGTGGTTACCGCACCGCCGCCCGCGCCCGGTACTTATTGGCTGGACGAAGGGCCGTGGAGCGATCCGGTTCACATCGTCGTCGGCCTGCGGCGGCAGACGCTGACGGTCTATGCCGGTGACCGGGTAATCGGCGAGGCGTCCGTGTCCACGGGCAGGAAGGGACACAGCACGCCCGAAGGCGTGTACGCGATTCTGCAGAAGCAGAAGTGGCACCGCTCCAACCTCTACAGCAACGCGCCCATGCCGTTCATGCAGCGGCTGACCTGGACCGGCATCGCCCTGCATGCCGGCCACAATCCCGGCCGGCCCGCCAGCCACGGATGCATCCGCATGCCCTATGCCTTTGCCCGCGAACTTTACGATCTGACGCAGATCGGTTCGCAGGTGCGCGTGACGATGGACGATCTGGCGCCGGCGCTGGCGGTCGATCCGGCCGCGTTTGATTTCAGCGCCGATGGCGAGGTTACGTTCCGCTTCGCCTCGAACGCCTATGCCCCGCGTGTTCCGATGGAACGGATGGTCCCGGTCCTTGCCGTCGATCCGGGCATCTACGACCTCTATTGAGGCGGTCGTTGCAATCCGGCGCGCCCGGCGGCAAACGCGCGAGCATGACAGAGAGTTCGCCTGCTTCGCGCCCCGCGCATTTCGACCCGCGCGGCTGGCCGTTTTTCTGGATGACGCAGGCGGTGGGCCGCTACCTGCGCAAGCTGGAACAGCACCTGAAGCGTGAGGGGCTGGATGTCGCGCGCTGGCGCGTGCTGATGTCGGTCGGCAACCGCCAGCTTGGCGTAAGCGAGATCGCCGACCTCGCCATCGTCAAGCTGCCGACGATGCTCAAGCTGATCCAGCGCATGGAAGCGGATGGCTTGGTGCAATGCGCCCCGCGCGCGTCGGACGCGCGCTATACCGACGTGTCGCTGACGCCGGCGGGGCAGGAAGCGTGCGATCGGGCCTGGACGGTGGCCAACGCGATCTACCAGACGGTGTTTCACGACATCCCCTCCGAAGACGAAGCCCATCTCAACGATGTGCTGAAGCGGGTGTTCGAGCGGCTGGGATAGCCGGGCCAAACCCGATCGCCCGATAAGAACTTGCCCGAAGCGGATTAAGCAGGCTTGATCACCGCAAAGCTTGCGGGGGTATGGCGATGGGCGACGGCGAAGCGCGGCGGCTGGGGATGGATATGCCCATCGCGCGCCGGGATTTCATGCAGGGAATGGCCGTGGCGACGGCGGTGGGCGCGATGCCGCCCGCCGCTTCCGAGCAGACGCCTGCGGTTGGCCTCGCGCCCGACCCCACATCCTATCCGCCGTTGCGCACCGGCCTGCGCGGACAGTATCCGGGCTCGTTCGAGGCGGCACACCTGGCGCGCGACGGCGGTTTCACCGGCCCCGTCGTGGCGGACGATACGGGCGAGCATTAAGATCTGGTGGTGGTCGGCGGGGGCATCTCGGGCCTTTCCGCCGCGTGGTTCTATCGCAAGGCGCTGGGGCCGGACGTGCGCGTGCTGGTGCTGGACAACCACGACGACTTCGGCGGCCATGCCAAGCGCAACGAGTTCCGGCACGAAGGGCGCACGATCCTGGCTTACGGCGGCACGATGAGCATCGAGACGCCGTTTCCCTACAGCCATTCGTCCAAGGCGTTGCTGGCGGACCTTGGCATCGTGCCGTCGACGTATGCGCGCTACGACCGCTCGGCGCAGGTCTATGCCGGGCTGGGGCAGGGTGCGTTCTTCGACAAGGAGCACTTCGGCGCGGATCGCACCGTTGCGGGCATGAACCGGCGGCCGTGGGCTGAGTTCTTCGCCGCCGCGCCGCTGACCCCGGCGGTGCGCGCGGACCTGACGCGGCTCTATACCGAGAAGGTCGATTATATGCCCGCCCTCGCGCCCGAGGCGAAAGTCGCCGCGCTCCAGCGCATGAGCTATGCGGATTTCCTGCTGAAGCACGCGCGGCTGCGGCCCGAAAGCCTGCCCTGGTTCGCGGGGATGGCTTTCCGCAACAACATGCGCGTCGATACCTGCCCCGCCTATACCGCCGCGCGCGGCGGCCGGTCGCCTGGCTTCGCGGGGATGGCGCTACCGCATCCGATCGAGGCGGAGGCGGAGCATTTCCACTTTCCCGATGGCAACGCCTCGATCGCGCGCCTGCTGGTCAACCGTCTGGTGCCCGGCGTGTTCGGCGCCGCCGCGCTCGATCAGGAGACGATCGTGCGCGCGCCGGCCGACTATGCCGCGCTCGACCGGCCTGACAATAAGACGCGTGTGCGGCTGGGCAGCACGGCGATCCGCGTCGAACATCTCGGCACGCCCACCGTGCTGACCGAGAAGGCGGCGCGCGTGGTCTACATGCAGGACGGCAAGCCCCGGTCGGTCACCGGAGCGAACGTGATCCTGGCCTGCTTCAACAACATCATCCCGCATATCGTGCCCGAACTGCCGGAGGGGCAGAAAGCGGCGCTGCGCTATCCGTCCAAAGTGCCGATGCAGTACACCAACGTCCTGCTGCGCGACTGGAAGGCATGGAAGGCGCTGGGCGTGCGCTCGATCAGCGCGCCCAATGGCTATCACACCTCGGCCTCGCTCGACACGGCGATGGCGATCGGCGGCTATGCCAGCGCGATGGACCCGGCCGAACCGGTGGTGGTGCACATGGTGCGCAATCCCAACCAGCCGGGCCTCTCGCGCAAGGACCAGAATCGCGCCGGTCGCGCCGACATGCTGGCGACGCCGTTCGAAACGATCGAGCGCGAAATCCGCGCGCAACTCCAGCGGATGCTGGGCGCGGGCGGGTTCGACGCGCGGCGCGATATCCTGGCGATCACGGTCAACCGCTGGCCGCATGGCTATGCCTACACTTACGACACGCTGGGCGATCCGGACATGCCCGATGCGCAGCGCCCGCATGTGATCGGTCGCCGCCCGCTTGGGCGCATCGCCATCGCCAACGCCGATGCGGGCGCGGCGGCGTTCACCAATGTCGCGATCGACGAGGCGGAGCGCGCGGTGCAGGAATGCCTCGTCAGCCGGGGGCTGACCTAGGCCGTACCCCGCAGGATGGTCACGAAGGCCGATACCAGCGCGCTGCGGCTGCGGTTACGCAACAGGTGGATGGCGTCGCGCGTCTGTTCGCCCTCCGGCAGCGGTAGCGTGGCGAGCGTGCCGTCGGCGCAGGCGCGCGCCGCCAGCGATCGCGGCACGACGGTGATGGCCAGGCCGCTGCGCGCCATGTCGAGGCAGGCGGCGGTGGAATCCAGCTCGTAATCGGGGAACAGGCCGGCGGCGAAGCGCGCGCGCAGGGCACGCGGAAAGTTGCTGCCCGGTGCCGGGCGGGGCAAGGCCCAGCGCCAGGCCGCCGTGTCGGGGCGTCCTTCGGCGGCCAGCAGGGGATGATCCGCGCGGCAGACCACCACCAGCGGCTCGGACGGCAGGGGAATGCATAGCACCTCGTCGGCATGGCCTGATGTCGCGAACTTGGCGCGATCGCACACCACCAGATCGAGGCGCCGGTCCACCAGCGTTTCCAGCAGTTGCTCCGACGGCCCGCCGGTCACGGTCACGCGCACCGCCGGGTGATCGCGCGCGAAACGGATGATGGCGTCAGTCAGCAGGGGTTGCAGGGGATAGGGGCCGGCGCCGATGCGGACGGTGCCGGTGGTCGGTTGCTTCAGGCCGCGCGCTTCCTGTTCGAGATTGGCGGCGGCGGCGATCACGTCGCGCGCGGAACGGATCAGGCGTTCGGCGGCGCCGGTCGGCCGGACATAGTGCGTCGAGCGGTCGAACAACGGGGCATCCAGTTCGCCTTCCAGCTTCTGGATCGACCGCGTCAGGGCGGACTGGGTGAGGCCAAGCTCGTCCGCCGCCCGCGCGAAATTGCCGATGCGGTAGAGCGTTTCGAAATGGCGGAGCCGGCGCAGGTTCATCAACAGTCACCATATCATTCCTGTTTTGCATTACCAAGCCATCGGACATTCGCATAGCGTACAGCGCATGAACGGCACTTTCCTTGACTCGCGGACCCGGCGCGCCACTTTCGCGCGGCTGGAAGCCGGCGTGTTCGATCTTGCGGTGATCGGTGGCGGGATCACCGGCGCGGGCATTGCCCGCGATGCCGCGATGCGGGGCCTTTCGGTGGCGCTGGTGGAAGCGCGCGATTACGCCAGCGGCACCAGCAGCCGCAGTTCCAAGATGATCCATGGCGGGCTGCGCTATCTGGCGCAGGGCGATGTGGCGCTGGTCAAGGAGGCGGCGTCGGAGCGGCAGATCCTGCGCCGCATCGCGCCGCATCTCGCGCGATTGACGCCGTTCCTGATCCCCACCGTGTCGATGGCGATGGCGGCCAAGCTGCGCGCCGGGCTGTGGACGTTCGAAAAGCTGGGCGGCGTACCCGAAGCCGAACGGCACGAGGCGATCGGCCTCGCGGAATTGCGCCGGCGCGAACCGCTGATGCGCACCGATGGCCTCAACGGCGCGATCCTCTATCCCGAATTCCTGACCGACGACGCGCGGCTGGTGCTGGCCAATATCCGCGCCGCGCAGGCGGCGGGCGCGGTGGTCGTCAACTATGCGGCGGCGGCGGAACTGACCGGTGACGGCCTCGTGGCGCGCTCCACGCTGGAGGGTGAGGAGCTGGGGGCGCGAATCCGCGCAAAGCTGGTCGTGAACGCGGCGGGGGCGTGGGTCGATCGTGTGCGGGCGCTGGAAGCGGGGCAGGGCGATACGCGCCTTTCGCTCAGCCGCGGCATCCATCTGGTGCTGCCCCGCGCGCGGGTGCCGGTCAACGCCACGCTGATCCTGCGCGCGCCGGACAAGCGGAGCATCTTCGCCGTGCCGCGCGGCGCGTTCACGTACCTTGGCACGACCGATGTGTTCCATGCGGGATCGGATTACTGGCCCGCGCCCGAACGGTCCGACATCGACTATCTGCTGCGCGCGACGGAGAAGGCGCTCGACATTGCTCCGATCGCGGATGGCGAGATCGAGGCGCTGTGGTCCGGCGTGCGGCCGTTGATCGCGCAGCCCGGCAAGAAGGCCAACGAGGTTTCGCGCAAGGACGAAATCTGGACGTCGCCCGGCGGGCTGGTCTCGATCGCGGGCGGCAAGCTCAGCGCCTATCGCGCGATGGCCGAGCGGGTGGTCGATCTGGTGGTCGAACGTACCGGCGCCGCTGCCCGCGCCTGTGCGACGGCGGATGTGCCGTTGCCCGGTGGCGAGGCGGCTCCCGATCTGGCGGGCATCGCCCCGGTCGCCGCCGAGCGGCTGACGGGACTTTACGGCAGCGAGGCGCCGGAAATCGTTGCCGATGGCGGCGACGTCGCGGCCGAGGCGCGCCGCGCGGTCACGCATGAAGGCGCGGCGACGCTGGAGGACTACTGGGTCCGCCGCAGCGCGCGCGCGTGGTTCGATCATGGCGCGGGGCTTGATGCGCTGGAGCCAGCGGCGGCGGCGATGGGCGCGCTGCTGGGGTGGAGTGCGCAGGAGCATGCGGATCAGGTCGCCCGGTGCCGCGCGCTCGAACGGGACAGCCGGCGTCTGCTGGAAGCGACGCCGGGGATGGAAATACAAGCCTGACACGCATCGCGTGGCCAAGGTACAGGGAGAATGCAGGCAATGAAGGCTATCGGAGAAGCGCTGGTGAGCGCGCTGGGCGGCGACAAGGTGGCCAGCGATGGCGAGGCGCTGAACGCGCGCCGGTACGATCAGTGGGCGGTCAAGCATCTGCGCGACTGGCGCGGGGAAGCGGTGGCCGCGCCGGGCTGGATCGTGCGAGCCGGATCGGTGGAAGACGTGCAGACGGTCGTGCGCCTGGCGAACGAACACCGCGTGCCTCTGATCCCCTATGGCCTGGGCAGCGGCGTCTGCGGCGGGATCGAGCCGACGCCGGATGCGATCCTGCTCGACATGGGCGCGATGAACAAGGTTCGCTTCATCGACAGCGACGATCTGCTGGCGAGCTTCGATGCCGGGCTGAACGGGATGGAGGCCGAGGAAGCCGTGGCTGCGCAGGGCCTCACCATCGGCCATTGGCCGCAGTCCATCGCGATCAGCAGCGTGGGCGGCTGGGTGTCGACGCGCGCTTCGGGCCAATTCTCGACCGCCTATGGCAATATCGAGGACATCATTCATTCGATCGAGGCGGTGCTGCCCACGGGCGAACTGGTCACGCTTGGGAAGGCCGTGCGCGCGGCTGCGGGGCCGGATCTCCGGCACCTGCTGATGGGCGCGGAAGGCACGATGGGCGTGGTTACGGGGGTCACGCTTTCGCTGCGTGCCAAGCCCGAACAACGCGGCTACAGTATCTTCTATGCCGATGACATGCAGGCCGGTTTCGAGGCGCAGCGCCGGATCATCCGCGCCGACTGGCGTCCGCCCGTCATGCGCCAGTACGATGGCCGCGAAGTCCGCCGCCTGTTCCGCGACTACGAACGCGGCGGCAAGGCCATGTTGCTGATGGTGCACGAAGGCCCGCAGGCGCGGATCGACGCCGAGCTGGCGGCGATGCACGAGATCGCGGCCGCGTCCGGGCTGGAGGCGGGCGATCCCGCCGCCGCGCGGCAATGGATCGAACGGCGCAACCATGTGCCGAGCTGGCGCGAGATGTTCGAGCGCGGCTACATCGCCGACACGGTCGAGATTTCCGGTCGCTGGAGCGAAATCGGCGCGATCTATGACGATGCGATCGCCGCGCTGAACGCGCTTCCGGGGGTCGTGAACGCGTCGGCGCACAGCTCCCATGTCTATCGTTCGGGCATCAACCTCTATTTCAGCTTCGCCGCGACCTTCGACGATACGGCGCAGATGGAGCCGGCCTATTTCGCTGGCTGGCGCGCGATCATGGAAGCGACGGCACGGCATGGCGGCGGCGTGGCGCACCATCATGGTGCGGGGCGGTTGCGCAAGCCCTACCTGCACCATGATCTGGGGGATGAAGGCGTGGCGCTGTTGCGGCGCATCAAGGCGGCGCTCGATCCGCAGGGCATCATGAATCCCGGCAACCTGATCCCCGATGCCTGAACTGCTGCTGGCGCTCGATGCGGGCACCACCGGCGCCCGCGCCATGCTGGTCGATCCGGCCGGCGTGGTGCTGGGCATCGACAAGCGGTCGATCGTCAGCACCTATCCCGCCCCGGGTCTGGTCGAACAGGACCCAGCCGGCGTGTGGGACATATGCCGCGCCGTGATCGCGGGCGCGCTGGCGGCGGCGGGCCGCACGATGGCGGATGTCGCGGTCCTCGGCGTCACCTCGCAGCGCGCCAGCGTGGTGGTGTGGGACCGGCACACCGGCCAGCCGGCCGCGCCGATGCTGGTGTGGAGCGACCTGCGCGGCATGGACGCCTATCGCGATCTGCGCGCGGCCGGCTTCACCGCCTGGCCGCAGGTGCCCTCCGCCAAGCTTCCCGCCGCCATCGCGCTTTCCGGCAAGCCTGCGGCCGATCTCCAGTGGGGAACGCTCGATAGCTGGCTGGTTTATTGCCTCAGCGGCGGCGCGGCGCATGTGACCGACATTTCCTGCGGCTGGATGACGGGCTATTTTGACTACGCCGGCGGCGGGGGCTGGAACCCGGCCCTGCTGGAGTATCAGCGGCTGCCCGAAAGCATGTTTCCGGCGCTGGTCGAAAGCTGGGGGCCGATCGCGTGGACCGCGCCCGCCGCGCTGGGCGCAGTGGTGCCGATCACCGCGCTGATTGCCGACCAGCAGGCAGGCATGGTCGCGCATGGCGCGCTCGAACGCGGCGCGTGGAAGGTAACCTATGGCACTTCCGGCGTGCTGATGGCGAACACCGGCGATCAACCGATGGCGCCCCACTTCAGCATGCCGGCCGAAGCACTGGCTTTTGCCGGAGGCGAGCGGCGGTTCTGCATCGAGGGGATGGTCATCACGGCGGGATCGCTTGTGGAATGGATGTGCGGTGCGCTGGGGCTGTTCGCATCGCCCTCTGTCCTGGCGGCTGCCGCGGCCTCGGTCGCGGATAGCGGCGGCGTGATCGTGCGGCCTTCGCTGGCGGGCATGGGCGCACCCCACGGACGCTTCGATGCGCGCGGGATGATCGCGGGGTTGAACCTTGGCAGCGGCCCGGCGCAAGTCGCGCGCGCCGCGCTGCACGGAATCGCGCATCGCTTTCGCGATATTGTCGATGTGATCGAAAAGGCGCTGCCGGTGCCCGAAGCGCTGCCCGCCGATGGCGGGCTTTCCGCCAGCGATACCTTGCTGCAGTTGCAGGCGGACACGCTCCAGCGCCCGGTGCGCCGCCATGCCGTGCCGGAGGGCACGGCCTATGGGGCAGCGCTGGCGGCCGGGCTGGGGGCGGGGCTGCTCGACGCGGCCGACCTGTCGGCCGTCGTGCGGTATGGCCGTGAATTCCACCCTGCGGTTACGCGCGACCAGGCCGACGCCGCTTACGCCGCATGGCGGGCGGCGGTCGACGTCGACGCGTGACGGATGGCCTTCGCTGCCGGATCAGGGTGCGCCGTTGACCTCGCGCCAGAGCGTGCGCACCATGTCCTGCATCCGTTGCGCTTCGTCCCAGCGGTTGCCAAGCTCCGACCCGTCGGGCGCGGTGATCGCGTAGGGCGGCGGCCCCAGTTCGCACATGAAAGGGAGCGCCTCATCCGATCCGGCCCGTTCCAGCCACAGCTCGAAGCCCCGGCGCCACCATGCGCGATGCTGGTCGCGCCAGGCATGGTGCTGCGGCGCGTCGAAGGTGACCTGCACCTGATGCGTTGTGGAGATGCGGCCGTGGAAGTTGCGGCAATTGCGCAGGATGCGCTCGATCGCTGCCAGCTGGTCCGCGCGCAGCGGCAGCTCCATTTCGCCCGCCACGGGATAGTGCGAAAGATCGCCCGTCAGCGGCAGGTCGGGCCGCGCTTCCAGCAGGCGCAGGGTGAACAGCAGGTCGTTGGTCAGCCGGCCCCGGTGGGTTTCGAACCATACCGGCAGCGGTGCGTGTTCGGCCAGCGGAACGAGGCTGTCGACCAGCGCGAGCGCATCGGACAGGTGGGCCACCGGCCCCGCGATCTGCACGTTGAGATGGTGTGCGCCCAGCCGGTGCGCTTCGGCGATGGCGGCGGCGAGCTGATCCGCCGAATGGACCAGGACCTGCCCTTCCCACGCCAGCCCGCGCGGGTTCATCGCCCGGACGACGCCCGCGGTCCGGGCCGCGCGCACGATATTCACGCCAACGCCGTCGAACCCGGCGGCGATCACCCGTTCCAGCGCGGTGTCGAGGTCGTTCTCGATGTCGAAGCCCGGGCATTTGTCCAAACCCCAGACAGACTGCAAGACCAGCAGGCGCGCCATTGTGCTCTCTCCCTGATAACGTTGTCATAAGAACGGCAGGGAGCGGCGTGTCAACCCGTTGCGAGAGGATCCCATGACTGAACAGCCCACGGCCCCGTCGCCTGTCCCGGAGCGCTATCGGCGCTATGCCCTGTGGGTTCTGCTGGTGATCTACATCCTCAACTTCCTTGATAGGCAGATCGTTTCGATCCTGGCGGAGCCGATCAAGCACGATCTCCATCTGGCCGACTGGCAACTGGGGGTGATGAACGGGCTGGCCTTCGCCCTGTTCTACACCGTTCTGGGTATTCCGATCGCGCGGCTGGCGGAGACCGGCAATCGCCCGCGGATCATCGCGGCGGCGGCCGGGGTGTGGAGCCTGTTCACCATGGCCTGCGGCTTTGCGCAGAACTTCGCCCAGCTCGTGTTGTGCCGGGTTGGCGTGGGCGTGGGGGAGGCGGGCTGCACCCCGCCGGCCCATTCGCTGATCACCGATTACACCCCGCGCGAAAAGCGCGCGTCCGCCCTGGCCTTCTATGCGCTGGGCACGCCGCTGGGCGGTCTGTTCGGCATGGCGCTGGGCGGGATGGTGGCGGATGCGCACGGCTGGCGCGCGGCGTTCCTGCTGGCGGGCGTACCCGGCCTGCTGATGGCGCTGGTGGCGCGCTTTACGCTGATCGAGCCGCGTAGCCGGTTGCGCGCCGACATGATCGCAACGGCCGTGGCGCGCATTCCCTTTCGCGACGCTATCGCCGAGATCAGGGGCAAGCGGACGTTCTGGCTGATCGCCTTCGCCGGGGCGATCAAGGCCTTCATCGGCTATGGCGCGGCGACGTTTCTGGCGCCGTTCTTCTTCCGCAACCACGCCGCCGAGCTGATCCCGCTGGCCGATGGCTTCGGCCTGGGGCTGACCGGCTTTCTCGGGGTCACGCTGGGGATCGTGCTGGGCCTGACCGGCGCAGCTGGCACCTGGCTGGGTGGCTTTCTGGCGGATCGCCACGGCGCGCGTGACTTGCGCGCCTATGTGGCGATTCCGGCAGTGTCCACGCTGCTGGGCATTCCTTTCTATATCGTCGGGCTGCTCACGGAATCGGCGGTGTTCGCCCTCTTCATGTTCGCGTTCCCGCCCGTGCTGAACACGCTGTGGTATGGCCCGAGCTATGCCGCCGTGCAGGGTCTGGTCCAGCCGCAAACACGGGCGACGGCCGCAGCGGTGCTGCTGTTCCTCGTCAACCTGATCGGGCTGGGCCTGGGGCCGCTGGGCGTCGGCGCGGTGAGCGATCTGATCGGCAATACGTTCGGGCTTGGGCCGGCGGAAGGCGTGCGCTGGTCGCTGCTCATCTTCGTGTTGTTCGGCGCGGTGGCGTCGGCGCTGTTCTGGATGGCGCGCGGTTCGATCCGCGAAGAGATGGTAAGCTGAGCCAACCCCCGCCTTGCCGGGCGCGCGGCGTCAGTGGGCAAGGACGGGGGATGCGCCATCCTTGTCGCCGCCGATCGCGGTGAAGCGCGGCAGCAGCAGGTGGATGACGCCCAGCGCCGCCAGATAGGTGACGGCGCAGATCAGCAGCATCGGCAAATAGCCATGCCCGGCATCGAGCGACCAGCCGGTGAACTCGATCATCGCCATGCCCGAAAGGTTTCCGGCAAACGCGCCGATGCCGATCGCCGAGCCGACCACGCGGGCGGGAAAGACGTCGGTCGTGAGGCCGAACAGGCTCGTGGAAAAGCCCTGGTGGGCGAACAGCGCGACGCCGACGATGAATGCGGCAAGCCACGGGCTCTGCGCATGGATAAGCAGCGGTACGGGCAGCACCATCACGGCGTAGATGAGCATCGTGACCTTGCGCGCCGCGTTGACGCTCCAGCCGCGCCCCATCAGTGCGGCGGGCAGGAAGCCGGCAGTGATGCCGCCGACAGCGGCCATGGCATAGACCAGCGCCACGGGCAGCCCCAGCGCGCTCTGGTCCAGCCCGAACACGCGGTGGAACAGGTCGGGTAGGAAGAACAGCAGGAACCACCAGACCTGATCGGTCAGCGCCTTGCCAAGGATGATGGCCCACTGGCGCCGGTCGGTGAGCAGCGCGCTCCACGCCATCGTCGGCGCTTCGGCATCGGATTGAGGCTGTTCGGGCAGGCGCACCGCCAGCCAGACCACGACCCACACCAGACCCAGGCCGCCGGCGATCAGGAAGGTCGCCTTCCAGCCCATCATCAGCGCCATCAGCGGGATGAGCAGCGGCGTGAGGATCGCGCCGACGTTGGGCGCGATCCCGCCAAGCCCCAGCGCGATCGAACGTTCGCGCGGCTCGAAATACGTGGCCGCCGTCTTTACCGCGGCCGGCGTGCCGATCGATTCCGCCACGCCCAGCACGGCGCGGACGCCCACGAACCCGCCGACGGAGGAGACAAAGGCATGGGCCATGCCGGCCAGGCTCCACACGCCGACGCCCAGCGCGAAACCGGGGCGCAGCCCGACCTTGTCGATGAACCAGCCGGTGCCGAGAAAGGCGATCGCCGCAGCGAACTGGAAAGCCGACGCCATGTGGCTGTAATCGCGGTCCGACCAGTGGAACTCCGCCTGGAGCGTGGGCTTCAGGAGCGCGAGAATCTGGCGGTCGACGTAATTGAGCACGATGGCGACAAAAACGAGTCCCACGACAAGCCATCGGCGTCGATCGCTGACCTGCGACATCCTGCATTCTCCCCAACGTCACTCTTTATCGCGTATAGGATAACGTTGTCATACGCAGAAAGACAAGGATAATCGTCCCCGGAAGCAATTACCCTTCGCCGGGCGCTGAGGTCGATCCGCGCACGATGAGTTCGTGCGCCAGGAGCCGGCGCTCGATCCGGTCGGCGGCGCCGATCAGGAGGTCCGCCGCCGCATAGCCGAGAGCGTGGACGGGCTGGCGGATGGTGGTGAGCGGCGGCCAGACGACTTGCGCCAGATCGTTGTCGTCGAAGCCCGCCACGGAAAGATCGCGCGGCACGGCGATGCCCTTGCGGTGCGCGGCGGCAAGCACGCCGGCCGCGATCTCGTCGCTGCTGGCGAAGATCGCGGTGGGCGGATGGTCCATTGCGAGCAGCGCTTCCGCCGCTTCCACGCCCGACTGGAAGTCAAACCGGCCAGGAGAAACCAGCGCCGCGTCATAGCCGAGGCCGGCGCGCAGCAGCGCCTGCCGGTAACCGGTCAAGCGCTGGGTGCTGGCGGCATACCCCGCGTGGCCGCTGACGAAGCCGATGCGGCGATGGCCGAGCGAAATGAGGTACGAGGTCATGTCATCGGCGGCCTGCACGTTATCGATGCTGGCCGCGGAGGTGGCGGTCAGGTCCGTGCCGGGCTGGACGCGCACGATCGGAATGCGCCGCCTTTCGAGTTCCGCGAGGACCTCCACGGAATCGCTTACCGGCGGGGTCACGATGATGCCGTCCAGTTGCACCTGATCGACCAGTGCTCCGATATCGCCCAGCAGGCCCGGCGCGGCGATGTCGCAAGGCTGCACGATCATGCGATAGCCGGATTCGCGGCAGCGCTGCCCGACCCCTGCCTGCATGTTGTAGATGTAGAACGGACTGGGATTGTCGTGGATCAGGCCGATCTGGAACGACCGGTGCCCGGCCAGCGTGCGCGCCGCCAGATTGGGATGATAGTTGAGCTGCGCGACGGCTTCCTCGACGCGGATGCGCGTTTCCTCGCTGACGTAGCGTTCCTTGTTGAGAACGCGGGAAACCGTCTTGATCGAGACACGGGCGGCTTTTGAGACATCCTTGATGGTGACGCGGCTCATGCGTGTGCGGCGCTTCTCTTGTGCTTGCATCCCCCGGCCCCGAACGTCGCAACCGGATCGGATTGTTGTCGGGAAGCTCCGTCTGGCACAGATGCGCGCCCGCTGGCAATGCCGACGCCTTGCGCAGGTTCTCGTCAGAGAAGTTGTGCCCCGATCCAGCGGATCGCCCTGGCGGGCGCCGCTATGAGCGCCACGATCCAAGACTCGAACAGCTTCATGAGCGAATTCGCAAGTTCGCGGTAAAGGTCGAGTCCTGTCAGGATGGCGGGGGTGACAAGGTCCACCTGCCGGCCTGCGCGCGCGGCTTCCTCGATCCCCGTTACGCCCTCGATGATATCCAGCACGAAGCCGGAGAAAAAGATCACGAGCGAGAGAGACGAAACGAGGATCGGCAATATCATGCCGCTGACGCGCAAGGTTGACACGATCGCTTCCCGCGCGAAGACGGCAATCAGCACCACCATCGCGGGTAACAGCGCGGACCTTGCCTTAGCCAGGAGCGTATCGATGGCCTGCGCCGGGTCAAGTTGTCCGGCGAGTGCCGTCGACGGTCTGTAGTGCACATAGGTGCGTGTCGCATTCATCCCGGAACGCGCCTCGAGGCTGCGGAGATGCAGCAGGCCTTCGCGGCCGGGCCGGGTGATGTGCTTCTTTACGATGCCGCCACCGAAGAGGCTTTGCGTGCTCGCTCGCGTTCGGGAGAGCTTGCGGATCGCGATACGGGCGCGCCAGTCGCACCCCGCTTTCTGGGGAGCTTTCACTTACATAGGAGCGCCATAGACCGGACGGTAGCCGGCCGGTCGCACGCAAAAGCTCGATTTCGGGGGCAAGTCGCCACACGTAAGCGCACATGACGGCAACCGAGCGGGGCCGGACAGTCTGCAATGCGTAATTCGAGCCGGGCGGCCGGAAGCCCCGCGGCGGCGAGGGCCTGCACGATCGTCTGCGCGAGGACGGGCTGGGCGGTGACCCGCCATGTAACGCTGACCGCAGCCTACGTCGACGTGGGTTCGGTGGCGACAAGGGGCGGCCAGCGTGGCGGAGGAGCTTCCGGTCGATCCCTACCTGCAGAGCGATGCCAACGCCGGGGCGAAGCCATTTGCCGGCGAAGGCATGGCGCGGGCCTTTGGCGGGCAGGCGGGTATCCGCCGCATTACCGCACGTTTCGTCGAACTCAACGTGGCCGATCCCCGGATCAAGGCGATCTTCGCCGAGCACGACCTCGTGCGGCTACAGCGCACGCTGGTCGAAAACCTGCAACGCGCAATGCGCGAAGCGCATGTTTCCTTCGCCGCGCAGAACCGGGTGCTGGCCAAGCTGGCGCCGATGGAACGCGATGTGACCGAGCGTTGACTGCAGCCAGGAGGCCAGGGTCGGACATCAGCCGTATTGAAGGCGGCGAACGTCCCCGAGCGAGACGAGTGCCAGCCGGCCCTTAAACGGTGCGGATCGTCCCGCCGTCTATGACGAACTCGGCGCCATGGATTGCGGCGGCACGGTCTGAAGCGAGATAGGCGATGAGGTCGGCCACCTCTTCGGGCGCGGCTCCCCGCCCGATCGAGATGCCACCCAGGGCATCGAGCACGGACTGACGCGCATCCTCGATCGTGCCGCCACTGGTGGCCCGCAGTGTTTCGAGAAAGTCGTCAGCGCCCTCCGTCATGATCCAGCCGGGCGAGACGGAGTTGACCCTCACGCCCTTGGGGCCGAGCTCCTTCGAGATCGACTTGCTGTAAGTTCTCAACGCAGCTTTGGCGGCAGCATAGCCTGTCGTGGACTCGGGCAGCGGCAGGACGGACTGGATCGAGGTGACGTGCACCACAACGCCGCCGTGCCGCTCCAGCATCTGCGGGATCAGCAGGCGATCGAGCCGGACCGTCGCCAGCAGGTTGAGATTCAGCTCGGCGAGCCAGTGGTCGTCGGTCAACGCGGCGAAGCCACCCGCCGGCGAAGCCGAGCCACCGATGACATGGGCGAGAATGTCGATGCCGCCCAGCCGCTCGAGTGCCGCCTTGGCGAAGGCTTCGCCGCCCTCCGCGGTCGTCAGGTCGGCCTGCACATATTCGACGCCTTCTATGGAATCCTTGATCGAGCGGGCGGCGGTGACCACACGGGCTCCGCCGGCCAGGAAGCGTTCGACGGTGGCGCGGCCCAAGCCTTTGGTGCCACCGCTGACGAGAACGCGCTTGCCGGCGAACTCGGTGGGATCGGTCTTGATGTTCATACCGTGGTCTCCAGCGTCCTGATGGCGCCGCGCTCCAGCGTGAAGCGGTAGGTGAAGCGGAGCGGGCTGCCCGGGAAGTCACCATGGGCGGGGCCTTCGACGACCACGTCGCCGCCGTCTTCCCGAACGGTATCGGGCGTGAAGATCGCCTTCACCGGCATCACCTCTTCCTCGAACAGCTGGCGGATCGCGGCCTCGCCCTCGAAGTGCTTACCGTTATCGATAAACACGGCGTCGCTGAGGAAGGGCTTCAACATGCCATCGATGTCGAGACGGGCGTTTGCCTCGACATAGTCGGCGATCGGCTTGGGTAGGTCCATTGACATGTTGATCTCCTCGATAGTGACGAGGCCCATTTAGCGATGGACTTTTCGCCTGATAATCGAGACAAATTGACATGAAGTATCACGAAAATCGGATCAATGACTCGCCATTCGCTGATTGAGCTCGAGGCTGTCCTGGCCATCGTTCGGTGCGGCTCGTTTCGAGCGGCAGCGCTCGATCTTGGCATGTCGACCACGGCCATCAGCAACGCGGTGGGCAAGCTCGAGCGGGAGCTTGCCGTGCGATTGTTCAATCGCACCACGCGCAGCGTCTCGCTCACCTATGCGGGCCGGATATTCGTCGCTCAGATCAAGCCTGCGCTGGAGGAGATCCAGAAAGCGATGAATATGGTGCGCGCCCAGCAGGAGACGCCGTCCGGCACCTTGCGCATCAATGCCTTCGCGACGGCCGCGCGTGAAATCATGGCGCCACTGGTCCTCAGCTATCTGCAGCGCTATCCGCAGGTCCATATCGACCTTGTCACCGAGGGTCGGCTTGTCGATGTCGTTGCGGCAGGCTTCGATCTGGGCGTGCGCAGCGCGGATCTGGTGCCCAGCGACGCGATCGCGATACCGCTGGGTCAAATGCGACGCATGGCGGTGGTCGCATCTCCTGCCTTTTTCGAAAGCAGGGTTATTCCCCGGGCGCCGCAGGAGTTGCTCGCTTATCCCTGTCTTCGCGTGAGGCTTCCCAATGGCGCCTTGTTCCGATGGCGGTTTGAAAAGGACGGAGAAGAATTGCAGCTCGATGTCGAGGGCCCGATCACCCTCGACGAGGCCTCCCTGGCCCGGATCGCGGCAACCAACGGCACCGGGATCGGCTATTTCATGGAAGCCGATATACGCGACGACATTGTAGCGGGACGGCTCGTGCGCATTCTCGAAGACTGGACACCGCCGCTTGTGCCGCTGTGTCTCTATTATTCCAATCGGCGCAATTCCTCTGCGGCCTTCCAGGCCTTTATCGCGCTCGCGCGCGACTTCGCGGCGGGAAGGCTCGAACAATCTTGAGCCTGCGGACAAGCGGCCGCGCCGGCAGCGAGAATGTCGACGAAGCCGTCTTCCACCGTCACCTCGATACGGACCCGGGGATGCGTCTTCAGGAAAGGCGGCACAATCGCCGGAGAGAGCCTTGCGAAAGACGCGTGCCAGCTTCGGTCAGTGCGATGCTGCAGGTGGCCCTGACGTGGCTGCTGGCGGGATCACCGAACCTGCTGCTGATCCCAGGGACGTCCAGCACCGCGCATTTGGCGGAGAACTGCGGGGCGGCGGAACTCACCCTGACCGAGGAGGCTAAAGCTGCGCTGGACGCTTTGGCCGGTTGATCCGAACCGCGTGCGCGGACGGAAGCGTGCAAGGATCGGGGAACGATCCATGCCGCAACCGTCCTTGCACAGTGCGCCCTCGGGCGGGCGAGGGCGGGCGTCCTTCCGCTCCGCTACGGGGGGAGCGGCGGCGGGAAAGGTCAGAAACCCAGTTGCCCGCGCATTTCGTCGATCAGCACCTTGTGGAACGCGATCATGCGTTCGTCGGGCTGCTGGGCCTGGAAGAAATCCAGTTCCGGATCGATCACAGCGCTGCGTTCGCCGGCCAGGGCCTCCAGAATGGCGAGGCCGCAGAACGGCACGTAGGCTTCGGCATAGCCACCTTCATGAATGACCGCGAGGCGCCCGCCGCACAGTTCGTCGGCCAGCGTGACGATACGCGCCGTCATGTCACGGAAGCTGTCGCTGTGCAGCAGCTGGCGCGCCAGCGGATCGACCGCGTTGGCGTCCAGCCCGCTGGCGACGACGATCATATCGGGCGCGTAATCGCGCAGCGCCGGGATCACCACCTGCTCCAGCGCGTAGAGATAGGTCTCGTGCCCGCTGCCTGCCGGCAGTGGAACGTTGAGGTTGAAGCCCGCGCCCTTGCCTTCGCCACGCTCTTCGAAACCCGAGTACCCCGGCGGGAAGCAGCGATCCTGGTGGATCGAGATCGTCAGCACGTCGTCGCGATCGTAGAAGATCGATTGCGTGCCGTTGCCGTGATGGACGTCCCAGTCGAGCACCGCGACCTTGCCAAGGCCATGCCGCGCCTTCGCCGTTTCGATGGCGATCGGGATGTTGGCGAGCAGGCAGAAGCCCATGGACTGATCGGCCAGGCAGTGATGCCCGGCGGGCCGGCACAGCGCATAGGCGTTGCGGGCGCGGCCCGTCAGCACCGCGTCGAGCGCATCGATGGCCAGGCCCGCCGACAGCGTGGCGATTTCATAGCCGCCCTTCGAGAAAGGCGCGAACAGGCCCAGTTCCCCGCCGCCCGCGTCGCTCAGCTGCTTGAAGGCATCGACATAGCTGGCGGGATGAACGCGCAGCAGGTCGTCGCGCGTGGCGGACGGTGCGCTCGACACGGTCAGCTTCGTATCGAACCCGGCGGCGCGGACAAGGTTGACCAGCCGCCGCTTCGATCCCGGCGTGTCAGCGCCATAGCTGCCCGAGGGCGGCTCCACCCAGTCGCCGATCGGCAGGAACAGCGCTTGCACGCCGGTGCTGTGCCAGAACGTGCGTTCGTCTGTCAGGAACAGGGGTTGAGTGGTCACGGCTTGGCATTCCCTTCGCTGGACCAGACGAGTTCGCCCGCGATGTAGGTGCGGATCACCCGGGTCTGGTGGATCGTGCCGACCGGCGCGGTCAGCGGATTACGGTCGACGATGATCACGTCGGCCAGTTTGCCGACCTCGATCGTACCGCCACGATCGAGCCGGCCCATTTCGGCGGCGGCGTTGCGCGTCATCAGCGCCAGCGCCTGTTCGCGCGTGATGCGCTGCCCTTCGTTGATCGGTGCGCCGGTGGCGCCCGGCACTTGCCGCGTGACCAGCGTTTCCAGCGCCAGCCACGGATTGACCGAGGGCACCACCGGCCAGTCCGACCCGGTCACGACGTTGGCGCCGCTTTCGATGACATCGCGCGCCGGCCACAACCGCTTCATCCGTTCAGGCCCGACCGCGGCGGCGATATCGACCGAGGTGATCGGTGTGGGCCACCAGATGTAGGGCGAAAGTTCCCAGGTGAAGTGCAACTCGCGCCCGCGCGGCACGTCGGCGGGGTCGATGAAGGTGTTGTGCCCGACCTCGTGGTGTTGTCCGCCCCAGCCGTTGGCCTTGCGCGCGGCGGCGATGGCATCGGCGGCTTCGCGCACCGCACCATCGCCGGCAGCATGGAACTTCACGAGCAGGCCCTGCCGATCGAAGTCGGTGACGGCGGCATTAAGCTTGTCGGGCGGCACCATCATCAGGCCCTTTTCGCCACCCGTACCGTCCGAACCATGTTCCCCGTAGCGGGGTTCATAGGGTTGCAGCATCACTGCCGTGCGGCCTTCCAGCGGCACGCCATCGAGGAACATCTTCACGCAATCGAGCTGGAAGCGGCCTTTCGAATAGTCCTGCCGCGCGGCGACAAGGCCTTCGCTGCCGCCCGAATTCGGACCCCATACCGCACACCCGCGCGCATATTGCCGCAGGCCGCCGGTGGCGGCGAAGCGGGCATAGGCCTCTGCTCCGTCGCGCCGGATCGCGGCATCGGTGAAGCCGATGATGCCATAGGACAGCATCTCATCGGTGGCGGCCTTGATCGCCGCGACCTGCTGGTCGATCGGAACCGGCGGCAGCACGGCCAGAAGGTTGCGCGCGGCCGCTTCGCGCAGGACGCCGGTCGGTTCGCCCTTCGCGTCGCGATCGATCACGCCGCCGGCGGGATTGGCCGTGGCGCGCGTGATGCCGCCCAGTTGCAACGCGCGGGAATTGGCCCAGACGCTGTGCAGGCTTTCGTCGTCAAGCATGACCGGATTATCGGGCGCGGCTCTGTCCAGCAGTTGCCGCGTCTGTTCGCCGGGTTTCAGCGCCGCCGCGACCCAGCTTCCGCCCGTGATCCATGCGCCCGGCTTTGCCTTGGCGGCGCAGGCCTTGACCGTGGCGAAGATGACCGGCGCACCCGCGCCTTGCGGAATCTTGCACGCGAGCTTGGCCTGCCCCGCCGGATAGACGTGGACGTGCATGTCGTAGAGACCGGGCATCAGCGTGCGGCCCTGCAAGTCGACGGTGGTGGCACCGGCATGGGGCAGCTTGAGAATTTCCTCGCTGCGCCCGACCGCGATGATCGCGCCATCGCGCACGGCAATCGCCTCGGCGCTGCCTCGCGGCGTCAGGACAGTGCCGTTCACGAACAGAAGGCTGGCGTCGGCTAGGGGTTCCGCCGCCTGGGCGGTCATGGGGGCTATGCTGGCCAGCGTGACGGCCAACGCGGTGGCCCCCGAGGGGAGAGAGCGGGATCGGCGTGTCATCCGGGATTCCTTTCGGACCGCAGGAGACTGCGTGGCACCGTCGCTGTCTTTGCATCATCGGCCAAGTTTGCAGGCTCGCCGATTTGGCAATATCGGCCAAACAGCGCATGCCCCTGTCCTCCGCGCCCATGCTATGGAATGATCCCGCCGAAGGGAGGCAACCGTGGCATGAGCAAGCCGACGATTTCGATTCAGGTGCTGCGCCACGTCGCCAATTGCCTAGTCCTCACCGGATGCAGCCCGGAACCGCTGCTGGCCATGTACAACCTGCGCCGCGATGACCTTGACGATCCCAAGGGCGTCATCGCGCTGGAGGACTTCCTCTCCTTCTTCGAGATCGCGGCGATCCGGGCCAACAACCCGCATTTCGGGCTTTATGCCGGGCGGCTGGCGGGATCGGACAGCCTTGGCCCGCTGGGCTTCCTGTTCCTCAGCGCGCCGACATTGCGCGCGGCATTCCGGGGGTTCACCTCGCTGCTGGAAACGATGCAGCAGGCCGCGCGCAACGGCTTTGTCGAGGAAGACGGCATCGCCACGTTCGAATACGTCATCACCGACCAGACCTTGCAGAAGCGGCGTCAGGATGCCGAATTTTCCGTTGCCGCGATGCACACGTTCGCGCGCAATTACGCCGGTTCCGATTTCGAGCTGGTGGAGGTGCGCTTCGAACACGCGCGCGACGGCGATTATCGCGCCTATCGCGATTTCTTCCGGTGTGACGTCTATTTCGATCAGGACACCAATTCGTTCTCGTTCGAGGACCGCTTTCTCGACAAGCGGGGCGGGGTGCTGGATGCGGCGCTGTTCCCGATCATCGAGGAACATCTGCGCCGCCGCGCCGCCGATACCGAGAACGCGCTGTGCCCTTCGGGCTATCTGATGCGCCTGCTGGAGACCAGCCCGCTGGATACGACGCCCACGCTGGAGGAGGCGGCCGACACGCTGGGCATTTCGGTCGCCACGCTGAACCGCCGGCTACGCTCGGAAGGGGTCAGCTGGCGGCAAATCGTGCAGGACCGGCGCATGAACGCCGCCGCGCGCCTGCTGCGCCAGAGCCAGCGCGGCGTGGCCGAGATCGCGCTCGCCGTCGGCTATTCCGAAAGCGCCAGCTTCGTGCGCAGTTTCAACCGCTATTTCGGCACCACGCCCAAGCGCTATCGCGAAAGCGACATTGCTTAGGGCACCTGGACACATCCTGCTCTGGAGGGACGACGGCTACCGGAAATCGCCGACAAGGGACGGAACGGGAAGGGGGTTAGGGGGAGCGGACGTCGCGAAATTGCGCTCAGCGGCCGAGATTGGTGGGAAGCTGACTTCGCCGGGAGATCATTTTCTTCAATGGCTACGCTCAAGATCAGCCAGCCATCGCGGCTCTTCCGCGCCCTGAATTTGATCCACGCTGTCAATGACGAGTTGCTTGCGGTTCCCAATGTTGGCAACTCGACCGTGAAAGGTGAACCCGATGAATCGTTCCCCCGCACCGCGCAACATGTAGTCGCGAATCGCTTGGTCGACCGGCGGTGATAGCTTAAAACTGTTATATCCATTGCTGTCGTCACAACCAGGAGCCTGAAGGGAAATCCCCTCCATTGAGGTGATAAAAATCCCTTGGCCAACAAACCTGCCTAAGTCCAAGTCGTTTATATTCCAGCACGAGGGAAGAGACTTTTCTGGGGCAGATTCGGCCGAGCAACTTGCCGCCAGAAAGCTGATGAACACGGCCCTGAATAGCTTCATCGACCAAAGGTATCGCAATAATCGAACGTCCACAATGCCGTCGTGTCTGCAACGTCTACTTTTGGGCGCTTGCCGCCTAAAGCAGCTTCATCCCGTCACTTTCCGCGCCGAGCGTATCCAGAAACGATTTGAGCCAGGCTTCGCGCCCCGGCAGCGCCCGCTTGCCGGCAGGGCTGACGACCCCGGCCGGAACCGCCGCGAGAAAGGTGCGCAGCTGCGTAACGGTGGCCGCACCATCGGGCTGTCCGCCGGTGGTGTCGATCAGCGAGACAAGGCGATAGACGCCGATCGCGCCCAGCCAGTCGAGCGCATCGGCATCGTGCAGATAGATGGCTTCGGGGGCGACCGGCTTGCGATCGAACATGTGCGTGCGGGTCGCTTCCAGCACCGCGGGGATCTTGGCCGCCGGAAAGCCGGCGTCGCGCAGCACGGCTGGCAGCAGCTCGAGCGCGCGATCGGCATGGTCCTTCTTGGCGTCCTCCCACGGCGGAAAGGCTGCAATATCGTGCAGCATGGCTGCAGCATAAAGCACATCGTCATCGACCGTGGCGTGGTCTTCCGCCGCCAGCGCGGATGCCAGCGCATAGTCGCGCCGCGAATGGGCGAAGCCCCATGCGGTGTGCTTGAAATGAGTGGCCGCGAAGGTTTCGACGTTCGCGCGCCACGCGGGCGGGCTGGCATGCGCCGCCATGGGCGTCGATGCCAGCACAAGTGCGATCAGGGCAGGGACGAGACGAGGCATCACGTCAATCCTTTCGGGGCGGGGCGTAGGCCTTTCGAGGCAGGGCATAGGCTATTAGCGCATCGCCGAGCGGAGTGCCAAATCCGCCATGGCCGCCGGCGGCGACGACCACGTACTGCCGCCCGTCGGTATGGCGGAATGTCATCGGCGTGGCCGTGGCGGGTGCGGGAACGCGCGCGCTCCACACTTCCCGCCCGGTCTGGATGTCATAGGCGCGGAAGCGGCTGTCGAGGCTGGCGCCGATGAAGATCAGGCCGCCGCGCGTCACGATCGGCCCGCCCTGGTTGGGGGCGCCCCACGATGCGGGCGAGGACAAGCCGGACGAGAAGCGGATGCGGCCGAACGGGATCTGCCAGCGCGTCTGCCCGGTCTTCATGTCGATCGCGGTCAGCTGGCCCCACGGCGGCGGATTGCACGGCGCGCCCAGCGGGGAGAGCAGCACTTCGCGCAGCATCACGTAAGGCGAACCGCGCATCTCATAGACCGAGACGCCCGGCCGCTTGTCACGCTTTTCATCGTATTCGGCGCGCGGCTTGAGGATCACCGAGGACACGAGGTTGGAGGAATTGACCACGGCCAGCCCGGTGTTGGGATCGTAGGCAATGCCACCCCAGTTGGTGCCGCCCAGGAAGCTCGGGTGCAGCAGCGAGCCCTTGATGCTTGGCGGGGTGAACATGCCTTCGTTGCGGAACGCCGCCAGCTTCGCCTTGCAGCGCCACCTGTCGAACCCGATCGCGCCCCAGGCCTGATCGGCGGTGAGCGCCTGCGAGGTGACGGGGTGGGGCAGCACCGGCATCGGCTGGGTTGGTGACGCCCGTTCGCCGGGTACGTCGCTTCGGGGCACCGGCATTTCGCGTACCGGAAACAGTGGCTTGCCCGTCTGGCGGTCGAGCACGAAGATATTGCCCGTCTTGGTGCCCTGGATCACGGCATCGACCGGGCGGCCCTGGTGTTCGATCGTGGCCAGCGTGGGCATGGCGGGCAGATCGTAGTCCCACAGGTCGTGATGGATTGTCTGGTAGGACCACACCCGCCGGCCGGTCTGCGCGTCCAGCACGACCACGGCGTTGGCGTCCGGGATCGCGTCGATGCGGTTGACGCCCAGCGTATCCCAGCTGGCGCTACCGGTGGGCAGGAACACCCAGCCGCGTTGCGCGTCGATCGAGATCGGCGCCCAGGTGTTGGCGGCGCCGGTCCGGTCCGAAAGTTCGGGCGGGATCGGGTTCCAGCTCCACAGCTCGCGGCCCGTGACCACGTCGAACCCGCGCACGATTCCGTCGAGCGAGTTGCGGAACTTGTTGTCGGTGACCGAGGCGCCGACGATCACCACGTTGCGGTAGATCGCCGGCGGCGAGGTGTTGGCGAGCGGACCTTCGCCCTTGTAGTCGAGCGCGGCGAGGTTGACGCGCCCGCCTTGGCCGAAGCCGGGGCACAGGCGGCCCCGGTCGGCGTCGATCGCCATGAGCATGCCGGTCTGCCCGGCCAGTAGCACGCGCTTGCCGCATTCGGCGGCGCGCGCCTGCGGGTCCGGCGCTTCCCAGTAGGCGACGCCCCGGCAATAGTTCTCGGCATACATGTTGCCGCTGCGTGGCTTCTTCGGATCGAACGACCACACCTGCCGCCCGCTGGCGGGATCGAGCGAGGCGACGCGCCCGAACGGCGTGCAGATGTAGAGATGCCCGTTGGCATAGACAGGCGTCAGTTCGCTGACGGTGGCGTCGGTATCGTCGGTTCCGGACGAGATTTCGCCGGTGTGATAGGTCCAGGCGACTTGCAGCGAGCCGACATTGGCGCGGTTGATCTGGTCGAGCGCGGAATACTTGGTGCCCGAGGGTTGTCCGCCATAGCTCGGCCAGCCGGTCGCGTCGTGCTCCACCGCCGCGATGGCCGCACCGGATTGTGCTGGCGGCTTGTCGGGCGCGCGCCCGCAACCGGCGATCGCCAGCACGCAAAGGGTGAGGGTGATCGCCAGCCGGCGCATCGGTCAGGGTTTCGTGCGTTGGTAGATGCGCGTGCCACCGACCCAGGTTTCGAGCACGCGGGTATCATGGATCGCGGTGGGCGGACCGGCGAAGGGATCGCGGTCCAGCACGATGAAATCCGCGACCTTGCCCGTTTCCAGCGAGCCGGCGGTGGCGGCGGTGCCGAGCCGCTTGGCAGCATCGATCGAGAACATCGTGATAGCCTGCGGCAGGGTGATCGCTTCCTTCAGGCCGAAGCTGCGCGTGCCGCCGCCGGGATTGCGGCGCGTGACGGCGGTTTCGATGCCGATCCAGGGATCGGGCTTGGGCACGACCGCCCAATCGGACCCGGCGATGACCAGTGCGCCCGCCTCGAACCCTTCGCGGATCGGCCAGACGCGATCGATGCGCGGTTCGCCCACGGCGCTGGTGATGTCGTCGTTGATCGGCTGCGGGTCCCACAGGTACGGCGAATATTCGACCGCCGCCTTGAGCGCCTTGAAGCGGGGCAGGTCGGCCGGGTCGACGAAAGTGGAATGGCCGACCTGGTGGATCGGCCCGTTCATGCCATTGGCCTTGCGCGCGGCGGCGATGGCATCGAGCGCGGATCGCACCGCGCGGTCGCCGGCGGCGTGGAACAGCACGGTCACGCCCAGCTTGTCCCACTTGACGAGATTTTCCGCCATCTGCGCCGGATCGAACAGCAGCAGTCCGCGCGCCGGGGCGTTGGGCTGGCCGGCCTGATAGTCGCCCAGCATGGCGCCGGTGTGGCTCTCGGTCGGCACGCCGTCGGCGAAGACCTTGATGCAATTGGCGTTGAACAGCGGCCGGACGTATTTGGCGCGGTCGGCCACGGTCCGGTCGAAATCGGGATTGGCCTGCCCGGCTTCGGAATAGGCGATGCAGGCCTGCACGCGCTGCTTCAGCAGTCCCTTGTCGGCCAGGTCCGCATAGACTTCCAGATCGTCGCGGAAGGCCATTGCCTCGACGTAGCCGACGACCCCGTAGGACGCGAGCATCTGGAGGTGTTCGCGCAGCACTTTCCCGGTTTCCTCGCGCGATTGCGGCGGCACCTTGCCGGTAACCAGCCGCCCCGCCGTCTCGCGCAGCACGCCGGTCGGCTTGCCCGCCGCATCGCGCTCGATGATCCCGCCTTCGGGGTTGGGCGTTGTGTCGCTGATCCCGGCGGCGGCGAGCGCTTTGGAATTGGCCCACACGCTGTGGCCGCTGACATCGAACAGCATCAGCGGGTTGTCGGGAGAAATAGCGTCGAGCGTCGCGGCGGTGATCGGCGTGCCTTCCAGCAGCGAGGCCTGCCACTGGCCGCCGGTCACCCATTCGCCGGGCTTCGCCTGCTTGACGCAGGCGGCGACGAGTTCGAGCAGTTTGGCCGCGTTGGCGTCCTGCGGTACCCGGCAGCGACCTTCGCCGCCCTTGGCCTGCAGGATCGGGTGGACGTGCATGTCGTACAGGCCGGGCAGGACGGTCTGGCCCTTGAGATCGATCACCTGCCGCGCGGGCGTGCGCGTATCGAGCGAGACGATCCTGCCGTCGCGCACGGCCATGGCAGTCTTCCAGCCGGTGGGCGTGTAGATATGGCCGTTGACGAAACGAACGTCCGCGGTTCGCGCTGCGGCGGCTTTCGCGGCCGGCCGGGCGGCAGCCGCGCCGCCCGTTGCAAGGAGGCCGACGAGGCCGGTCGCCGCAAGCAGGTGTTTCCAGTGAGCAGCCATCGTCGGTATTTCCCCCTTGTCGTCTTTTCGATTTGCTGGCCGCCGCCTCAGAAGCTGTAGGCGGCGGTCAGGCCGAAGGTGCGCGGACGCACGATGTTCGAACGGTAGATCGTCGACAAGCCGTTGTCGCGCGAACGCCGCCCGGCCCAGATGTGCTGGTTGAGCAGGTTGTTCACGAACACCGAGACATCAACGCCGCTGAAACGATAGCCCGCGCGCATCGACCAGGATTTCACGGCCGGCGGGTTGGACAGCGTCGGATCGGACCCGCCGTTGCGCGGATCGATGCCCGGCGTCAGCGCGCTCTGATAGGCGCGGTAGTCGAAGTCGGTGCGGACGTAGGCCTTGTTCTCGCCGAGCGGGATATCGTACTGGCCATGCACCGACACGGTCCACGGCGGCGAGGCGATGTGGTTGCCCTTGGTCACCGAAGGCACCGTCGCGCTGGGGCCGCCGAGGAACGTGTTGAGGAACTTGGCGTCGGTGTAGCCGACCTCGGCCTGGAGCGAGAACTGCTCGCTGACCTTCAGGTCGAGCTGCAGGTCGAAACCGCGGCTGCGCGCGTTGCCAAGGTTGCCGGTGAACTGGAAGCCGCAGGAATTGAGCGCAACCGACTGCTGGATGTTCTTCCAGTCGATCTGGTAGGCGCTGCCCTGGATGCCCAGCCGCCCGTCCGCGACGCGCGTCTTGAGGCCCAGTTCGTAGCTCCACACCGAGTCCGAATTGTAAAGCTTGGGGCGACCGCCGGGATAGCCGAGCGAGGCGAGTTCGGGTCCGCAGGGCGAACCCACCTGTGGGTTGTAGCCACCCGGGCGGAAGCCCTTGGACACCGAGCCGTAGATCAGCGTGCGGTCGGTCACCTGGAAATCGATGCCGAACTTGGGCGTGAACGGATGTTCCTTCTGCGTGCCGACGTCGGTGACCGACGGGCCGACCACGGGCCCTTGCGCGAAGGAGTTGATCGCGAACTTGGTCTCGCCATAACGCAGGCCCACGGTCAGCGTCAGCCGGTCGACCGGCTTGTAGTTGACCTGGCCATAGACCGCATATTGCGTGTCCTTCGACGTGGTGGCCTGATCATAGATCAGCTTGCCGTTGACCAAGGGCGGGAGGATGCCGGCCAGGAACGGCGCGTACTGGTAGAAGAACGTGTCGTTGACCTGCTGGATCGAGGTCTGCTTGGCCTGCTGGTAGAACGTGCCGATGACCCACGAGATCTTCGAATCCTTGGCGGTCGATTGCAGGCGCAGTTCCCCGGTCCAGTTCTTCTGGGTGTTCACGAAGTCGCTGAATGCGGACTGGTTGGGGAAGATCGGCAGAGTGATGCCGGTGAACAGGCTCTGGTCGAAGGTGGTGTAGTCCGACACGAACGTTTGCTTGCGGTCGAAATAGGAGCCGATCGCGATCAGGTCCGCGCCGCCCAGGTCATAGCGGATGTTGAGCGAGGGCAGCACGAAGCGGTCCTTGCTCCATTCGCGCACGCGGTTGCCGTTGAGCAGCTTGTTGTTGGCATAGTCGGAGAAGGGCACGCTCGGCTGGGTCTGGTCGGCCGCGATATTGTCCCAGGATTCGCCGCTGTCGTTGGTGTTGAGCTTCTGGAACACGACCGAAGGCGTGATCGTCAGTTGCGGCGTGGGTGTCCATGCCAGCGCCACGCGGCCGACGTAGGATTCGTTCCAGTTGGCGTTCTTCTGGACGACCGACTTGTCCTCGAAGCGCACCCGGTCGATGTACCCGCCATCGCGGCGGTAGTACCCGCTGGCGCGGATCGCCAGCTTGTCCTGCACGATCGGCGTGCCGAACGCCGCGCCGATTTCATAGCTGGGCGCGCCGCCTTCGGTGAAGGAGAGTTCCGAGCGGATACGGCCAGAGGTGGTGGTGGCGCTCGGCTGGGGCGAGATGAAGCGGATCGTGCCGCCTTCCGAACCCGCGCCGAACAGCGTGCCCTGCGGGCCGCGCAGCACTTCGATGCGTTCCAGATCGAAGATCACCGGATAGGCGTTGCCGCCGCTGTAGCCGAGCGCGCGGACCTGGATCGGCGTATCGTCGATATAGACGCCGGTGGTCGCCGCGCCGACGGTGGAATTGATGCCGCGGATCGCAATGTTGGTGGTGGTGTTGGTGGCTTCGAACACCACGCCCGGCGTCTGGCGGATCACGTCACTGAAATCGCGCACGCCGCGCTTGTCGAGCGTTTCGGTCGAAAAGGCGCTGACGCTCAGCGGAACCTTGCTCAGCGCTTCGGACTTGCGCGTGGCGGTGACGATGATTTCGCCGCTGGCGTCGTTCGCGCCTTCCGTGGCGGATTGCGGCGCTTCCTGCGCGAAGGCCGGCGCGGCGACGATCATCGCCCCCAGCATCGACGTACCGAGCAGGCCAAGCCTGCGTCCCAATGTGCGGTGGACCCCCATGATGAACTCCCCTGTTCATGCCGCCGCTGAATCGTCGCGGCCGGCTTCTGTTCACGAAACGAAAGCTATGGCCCGTCCCGAAAATGCAATTGATCGAAGGCCGCAGTTGCAGCGCAGCATGATGCTTAGGATCAATTCCTTTTGCGCCGAGGGGCGAATGGCCAGAATTGCAAAGCGCCCGGTGGTCCGGGGCGGCCGGCAGAGGGCAGCGCCGGACCGGAAAACCCGGCCCGGCGTCGCCCTCATGTCGGGTGTTACCAGCGCACCGTCACGCTCGCCCCATACGTGGCGGGCTTGGCATAGACCGACGTGGTGCCGAGAATGCCGAGGTTGAGCGTATAGGCGCGGTAGGCCTTGTCGAACACGTTGCGCCCGAACACCTGGACCGACAGGCGGTCGTTGGCGGTGGTCCAGGTCAGCGACGCGTTCGAGACGTTGTAGGCCTTCTGCAGCGAGGAAGCGCCGTTGGTGACTTCCAGATACTGGTCGTCGTACCACACGCCGTCGAACTGCGCCGCCAGATTGCCGCCGAACGCGTCGATGTTGTAGCGCAGCAGGTAGTTGATGCTGAACTTCGGCGCGTTGGGCAGCTTGGCGTCCGTGATTGCCTTTTGCGGATAGGTGCACAGGAAGGTGCCGTCACCCTGGTTGGCGCAATACTGGGCATCGGGCGCGCCGGGGAAGAATTCGGGGCCGATCTGGCTGCCCGGCCCAAGGATCTGCTTGACCTTGGTGGTCTCCCAGGTCGCGCCAAGGTTCACGTTGAGCCGCTTGACCGGTTGCCAGAACACTTCCAGCTCCGTGCCCGTGGCCCGCGCGTCGCTGTTGCTCACCTGCGGCAGGCCGCCCAGTACCGAGAACGCCTGATAGTTGTCGTAGATATAGTGATAGGCGGTCAGGTTGGCGCGCAGCGTGCGACCGGCGTTGGACCACTTCACGCCGCCCTCGAACGAATTGAGCCGTTCGGGATCGTGGCGGAAGTTGGCCGGCGTCACATCGGCGCTCAGCGTCCAGTTGCCGCCCTTGATGCCGCGGTTCCACGATACGAACAGCAGGGTATCGGGATTGGGCTTGTAGTTCAGACCAACGCGGGCCGCCCAGTCGCCATACTTGATGCGGTTGATGCCGGGAACGACGGCCGCAAACGCTTCGTCCGTGGCGCGCACCACGGTCGGGAAGCCCGTGTCGATCAGGCGCGAGGTATAGTCGATCGACTTGTTGTCCTTGGAATAGCGCACCCCGGCGATCACGGTCAGCGTGTCGGACAGATCGTATTCGCCCTGGCCGAACAGCGACCAGTTCTTCGACCGCAGCGTATAGTCCTCGACCACGCGCGGATCGTTGGCCGCGCCGTTGATGGCGAAGGCGGTGCCCAGCACCGGCGCGCCGATGGTGGTGAGCGAGCCGGCGATCTTCATGTTGAGGTAATAGGCGCCCGCCTGCCAACGGAAGGGGCCGCTGTCGCCCGAAAGGCGCAATTCCTGGCTGAATTGCTTGTAACGCGCGGTGGTGAGGAACTGGATGACGGTGACGGGAAGGGCATCGCCATCCTCGGCATAGGACTTCTTGAGATCGGTGTAGTTGGTGATGGCGGTCAGTTCCACGCCGCCGAACTTCTTGACCAGCTTGCCCTGATAGATGTCGGTCCGGCGATCGAAGTTGCCGCGATCGTTGGAGAAGTTCTGGTAGGGGCTGGCCTTTGCGCCGGTGATGCCGTTGATGACGCCGCCGGTGCCGTCGCTGAGGCCGGCCGGGTTGACGTGGCAATAGCCGTTGGCGAGCAGATCGCAGTTGTCGAAGACATAGCCGCCGGTGGCGACGTGGTTGTCCTCGCTGTGCTTGAACCACAGGTCCAGCTTGCCGTCGCTGCCGATGTCGGCCTGCACGGTGCCGCGCAAGGCCCAGGCGTTTTCGCCGCCCAGATCCTGCCCGTTGCCGTCGAAAGTGCCGGGCAGGGCGGCGGCGGACTTGATATAGCCATCCGCCTTGACCACGCGCCCGGCCACGCGGAAGCGCAGCCCCGGCGTGATCGAACCGCCTACCGCGCCTTCCAGCGCGCGCCGGTTGAAGCGTTCGTAGCTGGCTTCGGCATAGCCGTTGAAATCGGCCTGGCTGGCATCGTTGCTGATGTAGTGGACCAGGCCGCCGGTGGCGTTGCGGCCGAACAGGGTGCCTTGTGGGCCGCGCAGCACTTCCACGCGCTTGGTATCGAACAACTGGCCGGAAATGCCGTTGATCGAGCCCATGTAGGCATCGTCCATGTACACCGCGACGGGCGCTTCGAGGTAATCGGTGAAGTTGTTCTGCGAAATGCCGCGCAGGTTGAAGATCGTGACGTTGGGTGACCACGCGTTCAACTGGAACGCCGGGATCTGCTGGGTGATCTGCGTGGTATCGGTGATGCCCAGCGCCTTGAGCTGGTCACCCGAATAGGCCGAGACCGAGATGCCGACTTTCTGCAGGTTCTCGCTGCGCTTGTTGGCGGTGACGACGATATCGCCGAAGCCCTGCTGCGGCGCTTCGGTCGCTTCCGCGGCCGGCTGCGTCTCGGCGAAGGCCGGTGTGGCGCTGATGACCGCGATGGCCGCCGCGATGGCCATCGGCGAAGCATGGAACAGTCGATGATACGGCTGCGTCATTGCGTAATCTCCCTGTGTCGCCCGGACCGTCGCCATGTGGCTGACGCGCCGGTGTCGATTGCAGGAGATACCGATGCGCCCCGTCCTGCTTGGCAGATCGGGACATTTCCGTTTTGCAGACGCCGCCCGCGCCGTGCGTGCGGTATCCTCAGCCCTGCGGCGCGAGCAGGCGGCGGTGCGCCTGCATCGGCAGAAGCAGCAGCGCGAAACTGGCAAGGAAGAAGAAGATGCAGGCCAGTTCGACCAGGGTATAGCTCGAACCGTTGGTCAGCAGCCCCGCCAGGAACGGGCCGGTGCCAAGGCCGAGCATCTGCATTGCCACGGCGCGGCCGATCATGCGCCCGCGCGTGTCGAACTCCCCCACGGTGCCGAGGATGAAGGGCAGCACGAAGTTCCACAGCACGTTGAAGCCGCAGACGCTGATCGCGAACAGCACGATGCCGGGATGGGCCAGCAGCAGCCCGATGCACGCCCCGCCGCCGAGAATGCCGATCATGATCGCGCGGTCGCGCGCCAGTGCGCCTGCCAGAAACACCGATGCCAGCGCGCCGCCGATCGCCAGAACCTGCGAGGCGAACAGCGCGTCGGCCACGGATTGTTCGCCAAGACCGGCCGCGATGCCGACGAGGAACAGCACGGCCCAGGCGATGCCCTGCGCGATGTTGTACGCGAGCACGCCCGCCAGCGCGACCGCAACCATGCCATGCGGCAGATCGCGCGCGCCTTCAGGAATTTCGGCCCGCGCCTCGTGCGTGCGCGGCACGTTGCGCACGGTCGCCAGCCCGAGAACGAGAAGGGCTGCGAACAGCCAGAACAGGGCCGGCAGGCCGAACCGATCGAGAAACGCCGGCATCCGCCACACGCCGATCGCGCCGTAGGTCAGCAGCAGAGCCAGATACAAGGCGATGTTGCGGTCCACCTTGCGCGTCAGGCCGACGAAGGTGAAGCTCAGTGTGATGATCGCGCCGTGCCCCAGTCCGGCAATGAAGCGTGCAGTCCACAGCGTGCCGCCACCGGATGCCATGGCCGAAAGGCCGTTGCCCAGCGCCGCGACGAGCAGTGCCGCCGCCATGACTCGCCGCCAGTCGTACCGGTGCGAACCCAGCGCCATGGCGATCGAGGAGATGGCGACACCCAGCATCTCGATGCCGGCAAGGTTCAGCGCTTCGGGTTCGCCGACATGCAGGTGGGTGACGAAGCCTTGAACCAGCGCGGGCTGGACGATGAACGAAAGAACGCCCAGCGTGCCCAGCACGATTGCGCTGACAACGGCTGCCGGACTGTCGACGTCGTATTGCTGGGCCAATGCGAGTCCCTCCCCTTGAAGGAGCCAGTTCCTAGGACAGCGGCGGCAGGTTCACTTGGCAGGACTGGCCAAGTGGCATTCCCGATCAAAGCAAGCTCCGGATTTGATCGAAAGTATCAATCCAATGACCGCTTCGGATAATTTGGAATGGCGGGGCTGCGTTACGCTCCTGTCAAGATCGGGAATCGCATTCCGACTATCGTATAGGGGAGTAGCCATGAGCCAACCGGCAGTACAGGCCGAAGCGCTTTGCGGGTGGACCGACTCCATGCCCGCCTTCGGTATCGAACCCGACGAAGCCCTTGCCCGGGCAGGTCTCGACAACGGCGACGTTGCCACGTCGAATCGCATCTCGCTCAAGCGTTTCGCGCGCATGGCGGAATCCGTTGGCGAGCGGGCCAATCATCCGGCCGCGACATGGACGATCGGCCTCAACTACGATCTTGCGCAACTGGGGGAGATCGGCACCGCGATCACCTCGGCACAGACGCTCGGCGCGGCCCTGCGCCGCTTTGCCGATCATTTCGAACTGCTCCAGGATTCGACCACGCTGGACTTTCAGGTCAAGGACGGGACGGCAACGGTCAATTACCGCATCCTCGATCCCGACATCTGGCCGCGCCACCATGACGCCATGTTCAGCCTTGGCATCGTCGCCCGCATCGTGCGCATGGCCGTGCCCGACGCGATGGACGAAATCGAGCTGGGGTTCGAATGCGCGCGCCGCGATACCGGGCTTGCCATGCCGCTCAGCCGCCTGAGCTTTGGCGGCGAGGTCAATTCGCTGAGTCTTCCGGTTGCCATGCTCGATGCGGCGATGCCGCCATCGGACGCCAGGAGCAATCTCAAGGACCTGTCGACGCAGATCGCGCGCAAGCGCCGCGCCGAACCCGCACGCGATCGCCTGGCCGCGATGATCTTCGCGCGCATGTCGCAGGGCGAGATCAACCAGGATGAACTCGCCAGCGAGATCGGCATGTCGAGCCGCACCATGCGGCGCCGGCTGGCCGAGGCCCAACTGACCTTCCAGCAACTGCTCGACGAATGCCGGATGCGGCAGGCGATGCTGGAATTCCGCACCCGTCCTGAATGCTCGATCGCGCAGGTCGCGCTACGGCTGGGTTATGCCGAGCATTCCAATTTCACGCGCGCCTTCACCCGCTGGGTGGGCGTGCCGCCGCAGCGTTACCGCGCGGATACCTTGCAATCGCAACACTAGAGATACCCGATGACACGACTGCTTCTGATGGAAGGCAATACCGCCGACAAGCGCGCGCGCGCCGCCGAGCTGGGCGTGCGTTCGTCCAGCGAGATCTACGCGCTGGCGATCTTGGCGCATTTTCCCGATTTCGATCTGGACGTGGTCAACGCGGCCGATGCGGATTGGGCTATCCCCGGTGGCCGGTCGTTCGCCGATTACGACGGCTTCGTCGTCACCGGTTCGTCGCTTCATGCCTATGACAAGGAATTCGCCGTCACCAACCAGATCGCCATGCTGCGCGACGCGGCCGAAGCGGGTCTGCCGGTGTTCGGAAGCTGCTGGGGCCTGCAGATCGCCGTCATGGCCGCCGGGGGGCAGGTCGAATACAATCCGCGCGGGCGCGAGGTCGGCTTCGCGCGCAAGATCGTGCGCACGGCGGCGGGTACCGATCACCCGATGTTCGCGGGCAAGGGCGCGGTGTTCGATGCGCCGTGCATCCATTACGACGAAGTCACGCGCCTGCCGGACAACGCCACGCTGCTCGCGTCCAACGCGCACAGCGTGGTACAGGCAGCGGTCGTGCCGGTGGGGCGCAGCGACGTCTGGGCGGTGCAGTACCACCCCGAATTCGACATTGCCCAGCTCGTCCAGCTCTACACGCTCTATGCCGACGACATGATCGCGCAGGGCTTCTTCGCCGATCGCGCCGCGCTCGATGCCTATGTGAAAGTGCTGGCCAGCCTTGCCGCCGCGCCTCAGGATGCCGGCCTTGCCTGGCAACTGGGGGTGGACGAGGACATCACCGACGATAGACGCCGCCGCGCGGAAATCCTCAACTGGATCAAGGCCTTCGTTCCCGGCGTTTGAGCTTCCGCAACGCTCACGGGTTTGCCTCGGCAAATACTGTATCGGGCGCCACACCGACATATCTGGCTCGCGGCCGGATCAGCTTCCCGGCGCGGGATTGCTCGAGGGCGTGTGCGATCCAGCCGGTGCACCGCGCGGTCGCGAAAATCTGGAACGGTGCATCTTCGGGAAGATGGGCAAGCTCGGTGAGCGCGGTCAGGGCGAAATCGATGTTCGGGAGTTCGCCCGTGGCCTCCAGCACGGCCGCCGCGAGATCACGATGCTCTGGCAGCGGATCAAAGGCCGCCAGCAACGCTTTTGCGCGCGGGTCTCCATCAGGATAAAGGGGATGTCCAAAGCCGGGCAGTGCCGCGCCGGCCGCAAGACGTGCCGACACGGCTCCATGCGGGTCAGCCTTGCCGGCTTCGGTCAGGAAACTGCGCACGCGCGTCGCGATCCCCCCATGGAGAGGGCCGGACAGGGCGGCAAGTCCGGCGAGCGCGCAGGCCGCCAGCGATGCTCCCGTGGAAGCCGTGACGCGCGCTGCAAAAGTTGAAGCATTCAACTCGTGGTCCGCCAGCAGGACCAAGGCCCGCCGGATAAGGTCCGTCCCGACGTCGTCGCACCCCCACGCGCGGCCGAGCCGCTGATCCATCGGACCGTCGCCCGAGCCTCCGGCCACCGCGTCCACGAGAAGGTCGAGCAGCGCTGCCGCTTCGAAGTATAGCGCCTCGGGCCTTCGTCCCCGCGTGGCGGGGCTTGTTGCAGCGCGCCAGGCAAGGGCTTGAAACATCCGGTCGTGCGCACGGCCCGGCGCGATCGTGTTGGTTTGTGTCGGGAACCGCTCATTGCCACAGTCCCACAACAGGCGCGCGACACCTTCGAGGCTTGCGGTCTCGGCAAGCGACGCGGCGTTCCTGCCCCGGTACCAGAGCTTGCCGTCCGCAATCGTCGTGATCGCCGATGCCAGCACCGGCTCTCCCCAGGCGATGGCTTCTTCGGCCACGGCGGCCTGTCCCCGGCCACGGGCACGCCGCTTCTGCAACCGGTCGACGTCCGAAGCGCGATAGAGGCTGCGCCGCGGATCGTCCGCGTCCCGCCGCGCCTCGATCCGTCCGCGACTGACGTAGGCGTAAAGCGTCTGCGCCCGGAGGCCGAGCCGCGCCATCACTTCTTCTGCGGTCAACCAGCCAGCCATGCTCAAGCCCAGACATTGATTAAGTTGATCAAGATTGACCAAATCAACTTCCGCCGGAATCCTGTGCCCGTCAAGTCCAGGAGATGCAGAAGATGGCGGAAGGTTTGGAAGGCGTCGTGGCCGCGAGCACAGTTCTGTCCGATGTCGATGGTGCCGCTGGACGGCTGGTGATCCGCGGCTTCGAACTGGGCCAGCTGGCGGGGCGCACGCGTTTCGCGGAAGCGGCGCACCTGTTGCTCGACGGGTTCCTTGATGATCTGCCCGACTTGGACGGACTGGAAAGGATGTTGGGCGAGGCGCGGGTCGAAGCCTTCACGCATGTCGAGGTGCCCCATTCCATGCCCGCTGGCCTGAACCCGGTCGAAACGGTTCGTGCCTTGCTGGCGCGGATACCCGAGGGCGATGATGTGCGGACCGCCTTGCGGCTGCTGGCGGGAGTTTCGGTGTTCACCGCCGCTGTCGCGCGCCGGCGCCAGCATCAGGATCTGGTACCACCCGATCCGGCGGCGGACCACGCCGCCGATGTGCTGCGGATGGTGCGGGGAACCACGGCGACGCTGGAAGAAGCCGCGGCGCTCGATACCTATCTGGTCACCGTCTGCGATCACGGCCTCAACGCCTCCACCTTTGCCGCGCGCGTCACCGCCTCGACACTGGCCGGACTGACGTCGGCGGTGCTGACGGGGCTCAGCACCTTGAAAGGCCCCCTGCACGGCGGCGCACCCGGGCCGGTTATCGAAATGCTCGACGCGATCGGTGACGCGTCCAACGCACGGCGCTGGATCGAGAGTGCCCTCGACCGGGGGGACAGGCTGATGGGCTTTGGCCATCGCATCTACCGGGTGCGCGATCCAAGAGCGGACGCGCTCAAGCGCGCGCTGAAAGGGCTCTCTCCCGATGCGGGCCGGCTGGCATTGGCCGAGGCGGTGGAGCAGGCAGCCCTTCAGATCCTGCGCGAGCGCAAGCCGGACCGATCACTCCAAACAAACGTCGAGTTTTACACCGCGCTGTTGCTCGAAGCGCTGGGCTTCGACGCTAGCGAATTCACCTGCGTGTTCGCGATGGGCCGAACGCTGGGATGGCTCGCCCATGCGCGCGAACAGGTTGCCAATGGCAGGCTGATACGGCCCGCGTCCCTTTACGTCGGGCCGAAACCAAGGATCGCCGCCTGAACGAAACGCGGGTTTTGCGAGGCGTGAATGCAGCGTTCAACGTCTGCAACCGCCCAGAACCCGTCGCCCGAAATCCCGTCATCCCGGCGAAGGCCGGGATCTCGTGCCGGATTGCATGAGGTCAGAGATGCCAGCCTAAGCTGGCATGACTGGGGAGGATGGAGAGGGTTGAAGGGGTCTTGACGGTTGTCGCCCAGTTGCGGACGCCTCGCCGATGGTGCAGCTTCCATCGAGGTCAGGAGAGAGAGCGATGCGTCACTTAGGATTAGCGTGCTTTGGACTTGTCATGGCGGCGGGCGCGATGGCGGCCACCCCGACCGTTGACAGATACGCGGAAGGTCAGGTCTGGGAATATCAAACTCGCCCGGGCGACCAAGGATCGTTGCTCAAGATACAAAAAATCGAGGTTTCGCCGCAGTTTACTAAGAGCGGCCCAGTCTACCACGTTAGCATAATCGGCATACATTTCGATGGCTTGCCGGTTAATGGCACCCTTCAGCACGCACCTTTCTCAAGGGCCTCCTTGGATGCGAGCGTCACGAAACTCTCAGCGTCAAAAGCGGAATTTCCTGACGCAAACGGCGGCATAGCCGAGTGGCGGAAGGCGCAAGGCGGCGTCTTTACGGTGACTGTTGCAGAAGCAGTGAGCTTCGCTGAGCAGACAATGCGCAAGCAGATGTCAACAACGCCGAGCGGCAGCTAACCACCAACCCAGGCCTTTCACCGGGCCAGCGACATCGATAAACAAACGACCGCTTCCGGCGTACGAGCTCAGGTGCCTGAACGGCCACTATCGCGGCGGCAGTCGTCGGGCTTGACGCCGGCACGCGGGCGGCGGCTATCGCCAGCGCATCGAATAACCGGGTTTCCGGACACCACAACATTGCGGACGTTCGACTCGCTGGTAAGCTCAAACGATGAAGCGACCTTGTCTTGCAGCCTTGGCGATCGCCGTCCTCATCAATGTCGCCTCTGAACCGTCAGGAGCGATGACTACTTTTTGCTCTCACCCGACGCGGGAGCGGGTGTTGGCCCGAGCAACTATCGACTTTCCGGAGATCAGTCCAAGAAAGTTGGAACGTAGCTTCGATGCAATCGCCAAACGCATCGGCATGTCACCTTGGGGCTCAGGCTTGCTGGATAGCCATGGCAAAACGCTCCGCCAGACCGTAGCCATGCAAAGTCCTAAGGTAAGTGTAAGTGCCGAAGCTCGTTGGGAAGTGGGCCAGCTACGCGTGCCGCTGGTGATCAGAAGAACGTGTATTAATGACGTGCTTGAGCCTTGGCACGGTTACTGGTCCAACCTCATTCGTGAAATCCGGAAAAGCGGAGACAGAGTGACTATGGACGAACTGCAGCCTGCTGCTGCTTCACGGTAGTCCTTGGGGCGCGCCAGCATCCCACCCCAAACGGGCCTAAAGCGGCCTTTCGGACACGGCGACATTGCAGGCTTTCTCACATCGTGCCACGCACCTACGCCGAGGGGGGCGAAAACGGAATGCAGGCAATAAAGTTTGATAAGCCAGCCGTTCAATATACCGCGCTGCCTGATCCGGCCGACTTTGATACCTTTGTGCCGTTCTTGAAGGGTGTGTTCAGCCAATGGCATTTCACGCCTTTCAACCTTGATGGTCAGTCGTTCGTTGCTGCCGAGCAATGGATGATGTTCGCGAAAGCACTTCTGTTTGGCGATCTGGAGGTTGCTCGACAGATTCTGGCGAGCCCCGACCCGAGCACACAAAAACGACTGGGTCAGCTGGTTTCAGGCTTCGAACCCGAGAAGTGGAACGAGTGGAAGATCGATATCGTCTATCGTGGGAACATAGCAAAGTTTAGCCAGAATCCAGGAGCACTCAGGCAGCTTCGAAATACTGGTAAGGCCATGCTGGTTGAGGCAAATCCACGAGATTGGATCTGGGGTGTTGGTCGCGGGGTAGATGATCCGCTTGGGCACTCACCCAAACAATGGCGAGGCCAAAACCTCTTGGGACTGATACTAACCAAGGTACGGGATGATCTTTCCGCGGCACCTGCTTAGACGTCCTCTCCCCACCAACCCATGCTATTCACGGGCCTAGCGACATAGGCAAGCACACGACCGCTTCCGGCGCACCAAATCAGGTGCCTGAACGGCGGCTATTGCGGCAGCGGCAATTTCTATCCGGTCACGAAGGTGGTCGACACGGTCATTCAGACAGGTCAGTATATTACTCATTTTCGGTGAGAATATTTTTTGAAAGTCGTTCAATTCTAAATGTCTGGTTGATCACCGCAGCAAAATTCTCGACAATTACGGCTAGTCCACATTCTGCATTCACCTCTTTGCCGCAGACGAATAGGTCAATTGCCGCCTCACCAGTTTCTGGCCAAGTGTGGATCGATATATGCGATTCCGCGAGCAGGGCGATCCCGGTTACGCCCATGTCCCCGCCAAAGGCGTGAACATGGACGCTCAAGACTTTGGCGCCTGCTGCCAAAGCTGCTTGGCGCAATGTAGCCTCGATCAACGCTAAGTCGCTCAGCCCCGTCGCGTGGCTCAGGTCCGCAATTAGATGGACACTGGTGCCAGGCAAGTGCGTCATGTCAAACAAGGCTCTCGAAAGGTTGAGCAAGGTGGGTCAGCGCGGCCTCCGCCGCGACCACGCCGCGGTAATGCGCCTCCTCGAAGAGGGAAAGACCGGACAGGTCAGAATGGGCGAAGAGAACGGGCGGTGCTGCACCGATCGCCGCCTTGCGCGCCGGATCGGACAGGAAGCCTATGGTAGGACTGATCATGGCATGGCCCCAGCGCCAGACGTCGATTTTGTCGATGGCGCCCGCCAGATCGGGATTCATTGTCAGGAGATCGTCCGCTATCAGCTGCTGCCATGCCCGCAACGTGCGCGTCATCAAAAGCTTTCGCGCCTCTTGTGGAGCGGTTTTGGACAGGGGAAGATACCACGTCAGCACGGTTGGGCCATCGCCGCCGCTGGCCGACTGGTGCGTCGCGACGACATAACCAAGGCTGTCGCTGCCGGTCGAGACATTGTCCCAGGCAATGCCTACGCCTCGCCCCTTGGGATGCCGGTTGACGGTCACATTGGCCACGACCCAGGGCGCATAGCGAAAATGACCCTTGTTGGCATGGGCGGGCGCTACCCGCGAGGCCACAAAGTGCGGCATGGCGACGATCGCGCAAGCCGCTCTCCACCTGGTGCTGGATGCAGCCTCGTGGTCAAAGGCATCGACTACAGCCATGTCGCTCCGCTGGGAAATTGCGAACACGCTGCGCGCCGACCGGATATGGCCGGCGACTTGTTCATGCAGCAGCGAAACGAGCCGCCCATTCCCTTCTGGCCAGGTTAGTTCACGATCGCCGTCGGCACCCGCGGCCCACCCCCGGCGTGCGGCGAAATAGTGAACGCCAGCCCATGCCGAAACCTCGTCCGGTTCGGTTCCATAGTCATCCCGACAGCAATACCGCAGATAGGCACGCAGCACGGGGGAGGTGTAGCGCTGCAGATCGAGCCACTGCGCAAACGAGAGGCGGTCGAGCGCGGTATAGGCGGGGTCGGCGCTAGAATAGGCGCGGGGTATGGCAAACGCGGGTCTCCCATCCACACCCACTGCATTGCGCAGCTGCGCCATTTCGCCTGCAAAGCGATCGCGTTGGGCTGCGTCTTCGCTTGTCAGTCCGCTGGAAGGAAAGAGCCCCTCCTGCCAACTCCCCCGCCAAAGCAGGCGTTCTTCGAGATCGGCGCAGAGCTGATACGGATCGTAGACCGGGGCACCGCCCTCTTCGCCGACGATCATGCCGAACTCCTTCAGCATGTGCCGCAGAGCCACAGCCTCCTTGTTCGGGATTGGCAGATAGTGGGCGCCAAGTGGATAGGCGCTCACCTGGTTGCGGCCAGATCGTGCGTTACCACCAACGGTGTCCTCAAGCTCCAACAAAACGAAATCGTCGAAGCCGGCGGTCTTGAGCCGCCAAGCCGCGGAGAGCCCGGCCACACCGCCGCCGGCGATCACAATTGCCGCCTGCTGCTCCGCTCCGTTTGCAGGAGGAAACTTGCCGTCGCGGACAAGATGGCCGCGCTGCCAATTCGCGCCGTCGAGCGCGCCAGAGATGGATGGTTTGGCGCAACTGCCCAGAGCGAGGGTGCCTGCTCCGGCGGCGCTGACTCTCAGGAGATCGCGCCGGGTGGCATCAGCCATCGTAATGGCCCCATTCTTCGGCAAAGCTGCGGACCAGAGCCTGGTTGTCGAGGCGATTCACCGGGGTGGGGCGACGCGCCATATCGGGCGGGAAATCGAACATGCCCCGTTCGCTCGCTTGCGTCAGGAACCGAAGCCCTACCGGAAGCGCCACCGCATCCCCGGGCGGGCTGTGCGCAGCCAGTGTGAAACCCCATTCGCCGAAGCTGGGAACATAGGCGTGATAGCCGCGCGCCGACAGCCCGGCAGCTTCAAGCGTGCTTGCCACCGTCCAGTAAGAGCGCGGCGCCACCAGCGGCGACGTGCTTTGCACCGTCAGCACCCCCGCCGGGGCCAGCAGGCGTGCGACCTCGCGATAGAAACTCTCGGTATAGAGCTTTCCGAGCGAGAATTCGGTGGGATCGGGGAAGTCGATCAGGATCGCATCATAGGGCCCGGTCGCCTTTCTGACCCAACGGAATGCGTCGGTGTTGATGATGTGCATTCTGGGAGAGGATAGCGAATGCCTGTTGAGTTGGGCAAGCTGGGGCACATCCCGGAACAGGTGTGTCATCTCTGGGTCGAGATCGACCAGCGTCACTTTCGATACGCGCGGATCGCGCAGGACTTCACGTGCGGCAAGTCCGTCGCCACCACCCAGAATCAACACCTGCCGTGGGTGGGCAACGCGGCCCAACACGGGCCAGACGAGCGCCTCGTGATACCGGTATTCGTCGCGTGTCGAGAACTGCAGGTTGCCATTGAGATAGAGACGCAGGTCCTTGTCCTGCCGCGTGATGACTATGCGCTGGTAGGGCGTCGAACGGGCATAAATGACAGGCTCCCCATAGAACGCGACTTCCGACCTGCGCTGGATGTGGTCAGCTGCAAACAGGCCGGCAATGAGCGATACCAGCACGATGAGGGCTGCGACGAGATCGCGGCCAATGCCTTGCCGCGCGCGCAGGGCGAGAAGTAAGGCGACGGCCACGCCGACATTGGCCAGACCGAAGACAAAACCGGTGCGGATCATGCCCAGCCATGGCACCAAGACTAGCGGGAATAGCAAGGAGGCGATGAGGGCCCCGATGTAGTCATAAGTGAGGACGTTCGAAACGAGGTCCCGAAAAGCGAAGCGATGGCGCAAGATGCGGATCAGCAACGGGATTTCCAGGCCAACGAGGATGCCGATCGCTAGCACCAAGGCATAGAGTGCGACCCGGAAATCCTCGACGATGGGGAAGAGCAAGAAGAGCCCGGCCGCCGACCATCCACCGAGCGCGGCGATCAGGATTTCGACGCGAACGAACACCCCGATCTCGTTGTGCTGGACATGGCGCGACAGGTAGCTGCCGACGCCCATGGCGAACAGGTAGCTGCCGATAACGGTCGAGAACTGCGTTACGCTGTCGCCAAGCAGATAGCTGGCGAGTGTCCCTGCGAGCAGTTCGTAGATTAGGCCGCATGTAGCGACCACCAGGACCGATACCAGCAGGATGACGGCGAGGGATGCAGGAGAGTCTGGTTCAACCCCGCTGTCATCCCTCGTGACGGGATCAACCATGCACGGCAGCGGCGATAATGTTGGAAATCCCGATCGCCACAGCCCCGGCAAGCAGCGCCACTGCAAGGTTCTTGCGCTCGATGATCTCGCGCCAGAGCTCGCCTGGCGTCAACTTGTCGACCAGCACGAAGCTCACGATAAATATGACAATACCAAGGGCCGCATAAAGCACGGTGGCGAGGAAAACATCGAGGGTCAGCATCGGCAGCACTCCATCGTGCAAAGGGTGGACTATTTGTGGGTGGGGCCGCGATAGGCGGAGGAGACAGGTCGCTCGTCGTCGGAGAAGGGCGACCAGGCGAACCACGTCGCGATGCCTGCCAGGATGATCAGGAAGGCGCACCAAGCGGAGAAAGCGGTCAGGCGCTTGCTCATCTCAACCCCGGTGCCTCCACCACACGATCAGGCAAGGCGCGCCGAGCAGTAGGATCGCGAAAATCCAGAACGTGCCCCACGAATACCCTCCGGTACAGGCGTTGAACCACAGCGATACCGCTTCCGGCGCGCTCCATGGGTTGTTGGGATCCGCCGGATTCGCGGGCGGATCGATCGGCCAGCCATGCGCTCCGGTGTCGACGTAGACATCGTAGCTGCCGCGCGGAACGCCGGCAAAGAGTGTTTCGCCATGATGGCTGCCTTCGGTCCATGGGCCGTCGCTGTCTGACCCGGTGTAGTATTCCACGATGCCATAGGCGTCGATCGATTGCTGGGTGCGGCGGTTGACCAGGCTGTAGTCGAGATCCACCCAGCGGTTGCTGAAGTCATTGCTGTCCGCCTGAATGGTGACGAATTGCCAAGGTCGCTTCACGTCGATCGTGCCAATCTTGTGGGTCGTGGTGGCGGCGCCTACGATGACGCTGAAGCGATTGTTGGCGCACAGGCTTGGTCCGCTCATCACGTACTGGACGATCCCAATGATGAGCAGCGCGCCCAGTGCCATGAGAAACATCATCGGCAAGTCGTTTTGGTCCGTGCCCGGCGCCGAAAAGAAACCATTCCGCTTGGTCGCAAGGCCCGCCCGAGGCTTGTAGCGCTGCCTGACAGCAAATGCGTCCTCCACTTCGTGCTGGTGGACCGGTACTAGCTGGGTCCATGTGACCTCGTCCGTCGTGGTCTCGCGGGACAGGAAGTCGCTTCCGCGTTCAAAGGTCGTGCATTGCGCGCGATCCCCACGTGAAACGCGCCAGTAGAATTCGCCGAGGACGGTCGTGGTCTCGACCGTCGCTTCGTCATCGAGCGCGTATCTCTCTCCTCGCCATTCGATCGAAGCCCCTGCGCCTTCCGGCTGATCGAGCAGCATCGTGCCGAATTGCCACTCACCATCAGCAACGACCAACCAGCGGTATCCCGCATAAGGATTGAACAGGAGGTATTCTTGCCAGATCGCTCCGGAACTCCGCCGACGCAGCGCTCCGATCGCTTCCCATTCGACATCGAATAAGGTTCCACGCGTGCCGAGTTCGATGGCGAAATTGGCGTTCGCACGCTTGTAGGCGGTGATCAGCCGGACATCTTCGTGGGCCACGTCGAGCACCGACCCGCAATAACGGCAAGCCAGGGTGACGGTGTAGCCGGCAGCCCGCACCTCGATTGAACCGCCGCACGAAGGGCAAGTGACGGCGCGGGCCAGTGTCATGCCAGCGTTCCGGGCATGGTCCAGCCTTCGATCCAGCGCAGGTTCCTAGGCTGCAAACCTGCCAGATCGCTCCAGCGACCAAGCCACGCCGTCGTGCCATCATCGTCCCGCTGAACCGAAAGCGCGTCGCCGTCAGCATTGCGGAAATCGACGTTGGTCATGGTCCGGCCCGGAAGCGTCGGAAAGGGCAGATCGCCTTCGCTGCCAAGACAGGCCGTTTCCTTCACATCTGTTGCCGCGAGCCATTTGCCGCCAGCCTTCACGGTGACCCCCACGGCAATGGCGTTACCGTCGACGAAGTTCCTGATAGCAGGCACCTCCAGCACGGCGGGGTATTCGCTGGTCAGCATATACATGCCCATGGCCTCGCCCAGCCAGTAATGCCGGCCATCGTCGGCGCGCAGGAACCATTCGTTCCACGAACCATCCTGCCAACCCCAGCGCACCCGGCCAACCGCCTCGGCACTGTTGCCATCGAGGGCGAATGTCGTGCCGATCTGTATCGGAGAAACGTCCTGGGGTAAGCTGGCCACCGTTCCCACTGCTTCGACAACACCATCCCGCCGCCGGACGAGACTCTGGCAGTATTGGCAGGTCGAGTAAGGCAACCCCGGATCGCGCAGCGGGAGCAAAGCCCCGCAAGAGGGACAGTTCACGCTCTCCATTCCCCCGCCCCGGTTATGCTCAGCGGATCCGGCTGAGCAGCTCGGCCTTCTTGGCCTCGAATTCTTCCTGGCTCAAGGCTCCGATCGTCACCAGGCGGTGCAACTTCTCGATTGTCGCCAAGGGATCTTCGACTGCGGCGGAAGGTTGTACCGCGGGCGCAGCGCTGAGTCCCTGGGCCATAGCACCGCCAAGGGCGGTCGCGGCCGCCATGCCTGCGCCGATACCGGCTACTCCGGAGTCGTTACCCGCAGCCTGCTCGATGGCTTCGGCGGCTTGAAAGCGAGTGTAACCGGCAAGGTCGCCAAGCACCCGCATGGAGCTGCCCTTGTCGAGATGGGTCTGCACCTCGTCGGGTAGCGAGACACTCTCCACGTAGAATGAAAGGCAGGTAAGGCCCCACTGGGCGAATGCTTTGTCGACTTCGACCTTGATCCTGTCCGACAAGGCCTGCTGGCTGGCCGCAAGATCGAGAAAAGCGATGCCACTGCCGCCCAACGCTGTTGCCATCGCGGTCTGGATCGCGGCCCGCAACTGCGGCTCGAGCGATGCGACGGTCACGCCGGACATGGTGCCAAGCACCCTTGAGATGAAAGGTACAGCTTCGTTCACGCGGATGGAGTACGAGCCGAACGCGCGTAGCCGCAGGGCGCCGAACTCGGTATCGCGGATAGTGATGGGTTGAGCTGTGCCCCACTTGAGCCCCTGCTGTTCCTTGAGCGAAAGAAACACGACGTCAGACTTGAAAGGTGAACGGAAGCCCTTGTCCCAGTTCATTAGGTCTGAGAGCAAAGGCAGGTTGGCCGTTTCCAGAGTGTGGAGGCCTGGCCCGAAGTAGTCGGCAATCCGGCCTTCATTGACGAAGGCGGCGATCTGTCCCTCGCGCACCGTCAGCTGCGCGCCATGTTGAATCTCTTGGTCTGCAAAAGGCACCCGCCAAGCCAGCTGACCGGGTTCCTCCAACCACTCAATAATGTCGACGAACTGCTTTGTCAGAAAATCGAACATGGTCACCTGCCAGCGGGCTGCTCGCATACCCTACAGCATAATACCGCACCGACAATGCGGATGTCGAGCGAGCATAGCAGCTTGACAGGGAATGCGGGCAGCAGTGCCCGTCCTGAACAAGTTCGTTTAAGGTCCAGTGGTAAGTATGACAGGCGAAGTCAGCGTCAGGTTCCGGCGAAAGCGATCATGGCGGAGAAGCTCTGATCCGGCTTGTGAGAGCGCATTGAGATGGGCTTGAACTGTTGATAAAGAAAGCCGGAATCGAGAATTTACCGTGCCTTGATGAGTTTTGATCATGAAAATCTTTGCAGTCGTAGCTTCTATCTTAATGATTTTTCCAAATGTTGCTATGGCTCAGTCATGGCCGCAGAACACGACCTTCTGGGATGTTGGCCCCAACGGGATTGTCTCTCGGGGGGCAAATGGCTGTGCGACCTATTTTGGTAAGGCTGAAATACGATTTGAGGATGGGCGAATAATTGGTCTTAGCGTAGATGCGGCTATGACTCGAGGACGCGGAGAATTTTTAAGCGTCCAAGGAAATGCTTTGGTAGACGAGCACCAGATCCCTGCGGCTTCGGTAGAAATAGTTCCGTATACAGACCAAAGTGGAAAGATAGTTATCGACCTCCCGAGTCTCGTGCAAGATATTCAGGTTAACGTTGATCTTCATAAAACTGAGGTAGATGTAGGATCTGGTATACTCAGAATATTTTTTGGATATTCGGGGATTAAAATTAAGACTTTTGAAAATTTGCCAGAATTTCTGGTATCTGTTAAAGATGGTGGCGTACAATACTCGATGCTCAAGCGGTGTACCGTGGAGTTGGAGCGCATCAATCGTGGGTCCGGCAAGCCTGCGGTCACATCTCCCAAGCCAAAAGAGGCTGTAACAGAGATCTTTTCTGACGATGATTATCCCGCTCAGGCTGCGCGTCAGGGTTGGGAGGGTACTGCGAATGTTGAGGTGGAGGTTTCCGCGGATGGCTTGGTGAGTGGATGCAATTCGTTTGGGAAAGAGCCAATTCGTCAAATTCTTGTGATCACAACCTGCGACGTCATTTCCAAGCGTTGGCGTTTTTCGCCGGCCTTGGACGCCAAGGGACAGGCGATGCAGGCAAGTTTGCGCACATCGGTCAAATGGGCTCTCCCAAAAGATTGAAGTTCCCATTCCCAAAATAATTGGAATCCACATTAGCACTTTACAATTATTTGGTCCAGAGTGTTCGAGGCTGAGCACATTAATGTAAAGCGTCTTCTTACTAGGCGGCGTGGACAAATTTGAGCCAGTATCGAGCGGTGGCGATATGAACCATGCCAAGGAAGCTTTTGGCCGACTGATCGTATCGGGTCGCGATTGCACTGTTGATCTTGAGATGACCGCATATGCGTTCGATGCGGTTCCGTTGCTTGCAGAGCGCCCGTCATATTCGATGTTCACCCGGCGGTTGGAATGTCCGGGAATTACGGGTTCGATCTTCCGCGCGGCAAGGTTGGCGCGAATAGCGTCAGCATCGTAGCCCTTGTCCGCCAGAAAAGCATCCGGCGCCGTTCAGGCAAGTCAATCAGGTCGTCTAAGCCTTCCAATCCGCTGCTTCTCCTCCCGTTAGGTGGAAAACAAGCGGTCGTCCGAGGGCATCGGCCATGCAGTGGCTTACTGGTGAACCCGCCCCGCGAGCGACCAAGAGCGCGTCGATGAGTCCCCCTTTTTCGCCCGCTGCAGAGACATGGGCGCGAACCGTGGTGCTGTAGTGGCCGCTGTCAACCATGACCTCGGCCAAAGTCACCGCCACGCCCTCCCAGACCCCGGCCCCGCTCCATCGCCGGAACCGGTGATAGATGGTGTTCCAACTGCCATATTTGGGCGGCACATCACGCCATGGAGCACCGCACCGAAGCCGCCAGAGGATGCCATCGATGATCGAACGGTTCAGCTCTGGCGGCCTGCCTGGACCACGGTTCTTGGGCTCGATTGGTGACAAGCCCTTCAACACGCGCCATTCTGCCTCGGTGAGATCACCCCCGCTCAGACCTGCCTCTCAAAAGCAGCCTTGAATCAAGGGAAGTGCTTTACGTCAATCGCCTGCTGCCCAAGCTATCGTTACCGGAATCCGGGTTCCGTGCGAGCATTGCTACATGGAAGTGCTTACAATCCTCGTTATGATCGTTGCCGTGATCTCCGCAGCCATGACGAATTCTCCAATAGCCAATTTGTCACGCCGCCGAAGGCACCCCATGAACGGAAGGCCGCTTTGGACGATGCGATCAAATGCCGTAAACGTCAGCTATTGCGACTAAGCGTTACCCAGTCACGAGTTCCCACGTGATACCAAAGCGCGCCAGATATTTGCGCAACCGGTCGGCGTCGTTGGTGCTTGCTCGCTTGGTACGCGATGCGGCGAAAAGTCTGCGTCCGGCATCTGAAAGTGAACGGCTGGCGCGGCAGGTTTCGACAACGAAGGCGAGTTGAACGCGATCGAAGGGGTCGATGCCGGCCAAGGCCTCCTTGCCTAGCAAGCCGTCCAATTGATCAAGTGAGTCTTGTTTTCCGGTCCACGCACGCTTCAGGCGCGCGACCTCGGTGTCCACGACTTCGCTGTCGATCCGCCCTTTTGGCGAAAACGTCGCCATGCGGGTGACGCTGGCGGCAAGATCACGGAAGTTGCCGGGCCATTGCGCTTCGCCGGACATCGCGAAGGCGAGGTAGCGTTCGCGCGCTTCCTTGTTGAAGGTCACCCGTTCGCCTTCACGTTCGGCGTGGCGGTCGAGTTCGTAATCGAGGTTGGGCGCAATGTCTTCGCGGCGCTGGGCGAGCCTGGGTAGCGCGAAAGTCCACAGGTTCAGACGTGCGTAAAGGTCGTCGCGGAAGGTGCCATCAGCGACGCACTGAGCGAGATCGCGATTGGTGCCGGCGATCAGTTGAAAGTCGCTTTCCGTCTCGCGGTCGGCACCGACCGGGAGGAAACGCTTGTCCTCGATCGCGCGCAGGATCATCGCCTGCTCGTCGAGGCCGAGTTCGCCGATCTCGTCGAGGAACAGCATGCCACCATCGGCGGTGCGCAGAAGGCCCGGTCGATCTGCTGCCGCTCCGGTAAAGGCGCCTTTCTTGTGGCCGAACAGTGCCGACATCGCGCTGTCGCCGCGCAGGGTGGCGCAGTTCACTTCGACGAACGAACCGCTGACCTGCCGCTTTAGCTTCTTGAGTTCGAAGATGCGGCGGGCAAGCTGGCTCTTGCCTGCACCGGTGGGGCCCATGAGCAGGATCGGAGCGCGGGTGCGGCTGGCGACCTGCTCGATCTCGTCGATCATCGCGTTGAACGCGGCGTTGCGCGTCTCGATCCCGGACTTGAGGAACGATGTGCTTTCCGCGCTTTCGCTGGCGAAGCGGGTGGCGATGCTGTCGTAGCGTGACAGGTCTAAGTCGATCACGCTCCAGGTCCCGGCCGCATTGGGTGCGCCGCGCCGAGGCTGGGTCTGGAGCAGGCGGCCAGGAAAGTAATGTGCCTCGGTCAGCAGGAACAGGCAAATCTGCGCGACATGGGTGCCGGTGGTGATGTGGATCAGATAGTCCTCGACATCCGGGTCGAGCGGCTGCGAGCGAGCGAAGTCGAGCAGCCTGCCGTACACTTCCTCGAAATCCCAAGCGTCGGCGAAGTCGATGACGTGCCGCTCAACCAACGTCTCAGGCGAGACCGATGCAATGTCCTCGCTGACATATTCGGCGAGGCGGCGGTGTGCCGAGCCGTGGATCATGATGAAACGATCGACGCGGAGGTCCTCGTGCATGCACAGGCCAACAGAAGGCCGCCATTTCATCCAGCGGGACGGACCGAACTTGGAGGCGTCGAGCGTGGAGCCGAGAAAGCTGATGACCGTAGTGGGCTTCATGCGCTCAGGATATATAATCTTATATTCAGGGATACAATATTGGGAAATGCTGCAAAGCAATGTCGAGGGTTCAGTATCTCAAATCGGAGATAAAATGGCCTAATTACAATCTATTATAAAAATTCCTAGCGCTGTCGAGCGCAACTGGCACGCGCTCTGCAACGATATTGGCGTCGGGTCGGTCGAACAGCCCGGCACCAGCGGAACCATGAGGCGGCCGGAATGGGCCGGCCGCCTCGCAGGTCCGAAAGCTTTGGAGTTGGACTATGGCCAACAGGAATCTTTTCGCTTCGGCATTGTCGCGGTTCCTGCCGCGCGCCGACACGGTCAACCAGGCGGGTGGGGCCGCCTATGCCTATGGCCCCGAAGCCAGGCTGGCCCAGCTTGCCGCAACCGGCACGCTCGCCGATGGCTTCTACTCGAGCGCGGAGACCCAGCTCGCCGATGTCGTGCTGGCGGCCAAGGATGTCGATCCGGAATGGGTCGCCAAGTGCGCGGTCTATGCGCGCCAGTCGGGCGCCATGAAGGATATGCCGGCTCTGCTGGCGGCCTATCTGACGGTGGCCGATCCCGACCTGTCGGTGCGCGTGTTCCGGCGCGTGATCGACAACGGCCGCATGCTGCGCACCTTCGTGCAGATCATGCGCTCGGGTCAGGTTGGCCGTGCCTCGCTTGGCTCGCGGCCGAAGCGGCTGGTCCGCGAATGGCTGGAGCAGGCGTCGATGGCGCAGCTGATGCAGGCGGCTACCGGCAACGATCCGAGCCTGGCGGACATCGTGAAGATGGTCCACCCGGCTCCAGCCAATGCTGAGCGGCGTGCGTTCTATGGCTGGCTGATTGGCAAGCCATACGATGTGGCAGCGTTGCCCGTCGAGATCGCGGCGTTCGAAGCCTGGAAGCGGACGCCGCAAGGCGAGCTGCCCCCGGTGCCGTTCGAATGGCTGACCGCTTTCCCGCTCTCGTCTGAGCAGTGGGGCGTCCTTGCTACCCGTGACGGTCTTGGCCGCATGGGCTGGCAGGCGCTGCGGATGAACCTCAACACGCTGGCGCGTAATGGCGCGTTCGCGGTAGACGGGGTCACCGAAGCGGTCGCGGCTCGGCTCGCCGATCCCGCAGCGATCACCCGCGTTCGCCCGATGCCCTATCAGTTGATGGTGGCACTGGGTCAGGTGGGTGACGGTGTACCACTGGCGGTACAGGCGGCGCTCGAAAGCGCGCTCGAAGCATCGCTGGCCGGTGTGCCGAAGCTGGAAGACCAGGTCGTGGTCTGCCCCGACGTCTCGGGCTCGATGGGTTCGCCGGCGACGGGCTACCGCAAGGGTGCCAGCTCGAAGGTGCGCTGCATCGACATCGCCGCGCTGGTTGCCGCCGCCGTGCTGCGCCAGAACCGCGATGCCCGGGTGATCCCGTTCGAGCAGAACGTGGTCAGGCTGAAGCTCGATCCCCATGCCCGCGTTGCGGTGAATGCAGCGAAGCTGGCCGGGGTCGGTGGCGGCGGGACCAATGTCTCGGCTCCGCTGGCGCTCCTCAACACGGAGCGGGCGCGGGTGGATGTCGTGGTGATCGTCTCGGACAACGAGTCCTGGGTCGATCCCTCGCGGCGCGGCGCCACGGCGACGATGAACGAGTGGAACAAGCTGAAGGCCCGCAACCCGGGCGCGAAGCTGATCTGCATCGACATCCAGCCCTATGGCTCCACGCAGGCCCCGGATTCCAAGGGGGATCGCGCAGACATCATGAATGTCGGTGGCTTCACCGACGCGGTGTTCGACGCAATGGCGCGCTTTGCCTCCGGGCAGTCGCGTGACTGGGTCGAGATCGTTCAGAATACGGAGGTATGATAGAAAAGGGTCACGGCGAATGCCGGAAGGACTACATTGATAATGTCGGTGTCGCGGGTTCGATCCCCGCCTGTCCCTCGGGGCGGTAGCTCAGTTGGTAGAGCACGAATGTCTTTCCAAACCTGGTCGCCGTGACCCTTTGATGAATTTCACCGAATTGCCGTGGCGAATGCCGGTGGGACTACATGTCCCCAACCGAAGGTCCGACGAGTAAAGCGCCCCGATCTGCCATATCTCTTGCGGGAGAAGGGGTGACGGGAGATGCGGGTTCGAATCCCGCCGCCGACACGTAGCTTAAGGACCGCGTCTCGCCATCCCTTGTCGCCACGGCAACCCCGATTCACGGCGAATGCCGGGTAAGGACTACATCTTGTGACGATGCCGGTCGCGGGTTCGAATCCCGCCGGGTCCACCATGTGCGGGCCTGTAGCTCAGCGGTTAGAGCGGCGCCCCTTCGGGGGCATGTCTTTCCCACACCTCGTCGCCGTGAACACTTTCAATGCTGGCGAATGCCGGCGGGACTACATCGGGCTAGGAGGTTCGACTCCTCCACCCGGCTGAGAGCCGGGTAATGTCTCGCCAAACTTCGTCGCCGGCACCATGATGCAAGCAAAGGAGGCCGTTCATGGCCGATACGACGTTCGAGTTTCAGGCCGTGCAGGGCGGCGTGCCGATCAAGATGTGGACGCGCGGCGTACCCGTGGACGACAAGGCGCGCGACCAGCTTTCGCGCGCGGCGAAGATGCCGTTCATCTTCAAGCATGTCGCAGCCATGCCGGACGTGCATGTGGGGATCGGCGCCACCGTGGGATCGGTAATCCCCACCAAGGGCGCGGTCATCCCGGCGGCCGTTGGCGTGGACATCGGCTGCGGCATGATGGCCGCCCGCACCTCGCTGATGGCGCATGACCTTCCGGACAACCTGGAGGCTATTCGCTCGGCGATCGAGCAGGCCGTGCCACACGGGCGCGATGTCGGGCGCGGCAAGCGCGACAAGGGTTCCTGGGGTTCGCCGCCCCCGGCGATTGTCGAGGCCTGGGCCACGCTTGTCGCTCGGTTCGAGCGGATCTGCGACAAGTTCCCGCGGCTGAAGAACACCAACAACCTGGTGCACCTCGGCACGCTCGGCACGGGAAACCACTTCATCGAGCTGTGTCTCGATCAGGAGGCGCGCGTCTGGGTAATGCTGCATTCGGGTTCGCGCGGCGTGGGTAATGCCATCGGCTCGTTCTTCATCGAACTGGCCAAGCAGGACATGCGCAAGTGGCATATCAACCTGCCCGATGAGGACCTTGCCTACTTCCCGGAAGGGACCGATCACTTCGACGACTATGTCGAGGCGGTCGGCTGGGCGCAGGACTTTGCGGCCTTGAACCGGCGCATGATGATGGCCAACGTCATCGCCGCGCTTCGGGGCCAGATCGCCAAGCCCTTCGAGGCCGAGCTGGAAGCGGTGAACTGCCATCACAACTATGTGACACGCGAGAACCACTTCGGCGAGAACGTGCTCATCACCCGCAAGGGAGCGGTGCGCGCGGCCAAGGGAACGCTGGGCATCATCCCGGGCTCGATGGGCGCAAAGTCGTTCATCGTGCGCGGGCTGGGTAACCCGGAGAGCTTCGACAGCTGCTCTCACGGGGCCGGACGCGTCATGAGCCGCAACGAGGCCAAGCGCCTCGTTACGCTCGATGAACATGTCCGCGATACCGAAGGTGTCGAATGCCGCAAGGACGTGGGCGTCATCGATGAAACGCCCAAGGCCTACAAGCCGATCGAAGCCGTGATGGCCGCACAGGCCGATCTGGTGGAGATTGTTCATACGCTGAAGCAGGTGGTCTGCGTGAAGGGGTAATCCCCCTTCACGCGGGCGACCTGCCCCATCGAATGAAAGTACCATGATCACAATCGACGGATCGGAAGGCGAAGGCGGCGGGCAGATGGTGCGCAATTCATGCGCGCTGTCGCTCCTAACCGGCGAGCCGTTCCGTATCAGCAACATCCGCGCAAAGCGCTCGAAGCCCGGCCTCATGCGGCAGCATGTGACCGCAGTGGAAGCCGCATGCGTGATTTCAGGTTCGGAATGCACCGGCCTTGCTGTCGGCGGGTCCGAGCTGGAATTCCGCCCCGGCCGAGCGGTCCCCGGCGAGTATCTCTTTGCCGTTGGCACCGCAGGATCGACCGGCCTTGTACTCCAAACCGTACTGATGCCGCTCATCCTTGCCGACAGTCCATCGCGCCTCGTTCTCGAAGGTGGCACACACAACATGTTGGCGCCACCGTTCGACTTCATCGAGCGGACTTTTCTCCCGGTCATCAACCGCATGGGACCGACCGTTTCCGCACGGCTCGTCCGGCACGGCTTCTATCCGCGCGGCGGTGGACGGATCGAGGTCGACATAGTCCCGGCGCCATTGGTCCCCATAGATTGCACCACGCGCGGCGAGCAACTGGGTGTTGCCGGACACGCGGTTTACACAGGTCTGCCGTCCGAGATCGCCGAACGCATGTTGGCGCGCGCCAGGCGCGACCTGGCCGCTTGGTCCGACGACGCCTTTGTGGTGCGCGAACTCCCGGCTGAACAGGGGCCGGGCGTGATCCTGATGTTGGAGGCGCGTTACGCCAACGTCACCGAAGTCGTGAGCGGTTTCGGCCAGCTTGGCGTCCCTGCGGAAAGCCTGGCGAAGACTGCCGCTGCGCGCATGGCAGGCTACATCGCGACCTCGGCATTTGCAGGACCGTATCTCGCTGACCAATTGGTCCTGCCTTTCGTGCTGGCAAGTGGTGGCGCTTTCACGACCGTGAAACCCAGCCAGCATACGCGCACGGCTATCGACATCGCCAGGCGCTTCACGGGGCGGCGGATCGAACTGACAAGGCAGGGCGATGGCGAGCATCTGCTCTCCATCGGGTGACTGATCATGCCTTCAGCGCAAATTTGCTTCCGGTGTACGCCCTGACCGCATTGCCGCGTTCAAGCTCTTGATGGACCTGCCACTGGGATCGGCGCGCATCATCCTTGGCCTGTCCGCGCCGCTCGTCCAGCATGATCGCCAGTTTCAGCCGCGCCAGCTTGCGGTTCGCGTGCTGGGATCGCTGTTCCTGCGCTGTGGCGACAAGACCCGTTGGACGATGGGTGGCCCGCACGGCGCTGTCGGTCTTGTTGACATGCTGGCCGCCGGGCCCGCTGGCGCGCATTGCCTGATATTCGATATCGTCCTCTCGCAGGTCGCTGATGGTTTCGGGCTCCGGCGCCAGAGCCACGCCGACGAACCAGTTGCGCCGCTTGTGTGTCGGGCGAAAGGGGCTGTTGCCGATCCACAGGTTGGTGCCAATGCGTTGGGCGGCAAAGGGTGAGGCCCCATCGCCCACGATGCGCAGCAGGATCGAGGGCGACAAATCTTCCGCCCCATCGAGCAACTCGCATTCCAGCCCGATGCCCTTTGCCTCACGCGCAAAAGCACGTGCCAATTGTGCCACCACCCAGCGGCATTCCTGCGGACCTTTGCCCGCCGTGATGTGCAGGATCACCTCGCTCATGCTGCCCTCGTCTTGTAGCTGAGAAGGGGGCGCAGCTTGGCAATGACGCGGATCAGCCCTGCCTGTTCCAGATCCGTGATGACCATGCCAATGTCCTTGTACGCATCGGGCGCTTCCTCGAAAATCAGGCGGCGGTCTTCGCAGATCACATGGCTGCCAAGGCTCGTACGCTGCATATCGGCCACCTTGAAGCGGCGGGACAAGCGGGCGTGGGCATCCTTGCGACTCCACTTACGCCCCGCGCCGTGGGCCAGCGAATGGAGGGCATGATCCGCGCCATCGACAATGGGCTCGGCCAGATAGCTGAAATCCCCGCGCGAGCCGGGGATGGTCACCAGCCCCTTGTCAGCGGGGGCGGCCCCCTTGCGATGCAGCCACCCGCCTTGATGCGGGGTGACGCTGTTGTGGCAGATGTCCAGCACACAGCGCCCTTCAAGGCCAAGGCTATCGCAAAAGCGCACAGCGATGATCTGGCGGTTGAGGATGGCCCAGCCCAAGGCCGCATCGTGGTCGGACAGATAGGCTTGGGCTTGCGAGCTATTGGCCGGGATGCCTTGGCTGATGTCAGGCTGGCGATGCGCCTGCAAGACAGCCTGCCCCAGCCCACGCGATCCGCTGTGGACCATCATCCACACCCGATCCTGCGCCAAGCCCAATGCAGCAAAGCGCTCCTCATTTGCTACCGCCTCAATGCGCTGGAATTCGAAGAAGTGGTTGCCCCCGCCGATGGTACCCAGCGCAGGACTGACCAAACTGGGCGGCAATCCGGCCTCGACCAGAGCCGCGGCGCCATCGCCCGCCCAAGGCCCATCCAGTCCGTGCAACTTGCGCTCTACCGCGCCGAGCCGAAACTTGCGCAAAGGCAAGTCCGTCTCCCACAGCGCCATGCCACAGCCTATGTCGCTGCCCACCAAATGGGGCCAGATGTGGGTAGGAGACCAAAAAGCCGCGCCCACCGCGATGCCATTGCCGGCATGGAGATCGGGTAGTCCGACGACGCGCGCCATGCCGCCATAGCGCGCGCAGGCGTCGAGTTGGTCCAGCGCTAGAGGGTCGAAACGCGAGGGATCGGCGGCGATCAGAGTTATGTCGCTCATCGCAGGCCTCCCTTGCCGTGGATCTGTCCCGCGGCCAGCCATGCCTCAAGTTGCTTCATATCCTTGAGGATGCCGTCTCGTGGATCAACAAACAGCTCCCGTCGGCGGAACCACTGGCCATTGTGGCCAAGAACCTGCCCCTCGAACATCCACTCGCCGCCACGCCCGATCGAGATACGCGTCAGAACGAAGTCCTCAATATGCTGGCGCACGTGCATTTTGACGGTGCTGCCTGTGTCGAGGCTGGCGCAAATCTCGCTGAAGACGGCGTCCCAGCGGCGCCCGCGCTGGCGGCGCAAGTAGCGCAGCAGCGGGGCAAGGTTTTCGTTGAGCATCTTGGTGTAGGGCGCACCGATGCGAACATGGCGCTTGAGCCCGATATGCTTCGTGTCGGCGTGAGGCATCCTTTTCAGTTTGGGCGAGGCAGCGTGCCGTGCGCCCCAGCGAGGGCGTTCGACAATCACCTTGAACATGTCATCGCGCATGATTCACCTCCCCAAAGAGAGGAGCGACGACGGCAAAAAATTTGGGAAAATCAGCGGCGCGAAGGCCGCGGAAAGCAATCAGGCGAGACGCGTCGCCCGTGAGAGAATTGCCCATGCAATCTGTTCCTGAACACAGGGAAATAAGAAGCGGCATTTGTGGCGTGCGAATGCTGCGCGCATGGTCTTCTCCTTTCCTCGGTTTAAGAACAGGCCGGATTTGGCTGAACAGGCTGGTAGTTCAGATTGACCTTTTCGGCAAGGCGCTCAAAAACGTCCGCAGATTTTCGCCAGAGGCGTTGCTTGAAAGCCATACTCTTCATTTGCAGCCAGAATCGCCTGCGCAGCCCTACAGCCGAGCAAGTTTTCGCTCTTTATCCGGGATTGGAGGTCTCTTCTGCGGGCACCAACCACGATGCTGAAAACCAACTGACCGCTGAACTCGTGTCATGGGCCGACATCATCGTGGTGATGGAAAAGCAGCATCGCGCCAAACTGCAACGGCGATTCCGCAAGGCCCTGCGCGGGCAACGGATTATCTGTCTGGATATCCCGGACGATTATGCCTTCATGCAACCTGAACTCGTCGAACTGCTCAAGACACGCATGGCGCGCCATCTGCCCTGAGCATTTTATGAATGAACGACAAGTTTGGGTTGAGCCTCCGGAGGCACTGAACGTCTACTTTAGAGGCGGAGCGTGACGCCGGCACGCTGGCGGCGGCTATCGCCATTCCCGCGCAAAAACCTGGCTTGGCGGACACGATAACATTGCGGCCATTCGTTTTTTGCGCAATTCATAGCCTCATGAATTGGCCATCGCTCCCAACCCAAGGCTTTCTGGCAGGGCGATCCGCGAAAATGGATGACGTTGACCAAGGTAACGCGGTTTTCTGCCAGCAATCGTCGGAAGGGGCTCAGCCTAGCGCTCTTGACGTTTTGATCCCGCAATACGCTTTGTGGCGCGGCGAAGACGGCGATCTGCCAAGCATTCTCGTTCAAGCCGAGGCACATATTCATGACCCACAAGGCGATCCCATTTTCGGGCTGAAAACTTTTGACGGCAACGCATTGGTCGCAGATGGCAGCGAGGTGGTTTTGCTGGGGCAGAATTTGCCGGATTAGGCAGCGGAGCGTCCGCAGCCCCGCCATTGGCGCCGAGCGGCGATGCTTGCCGCGTCGTTGTAAGCCGCCGCTTGCCGCCTCTCCCCAGAAGATGAACGAAGGAGCGGTTTGGTGGCCGGCCCCCAGGCCGTGCAACGTCCCCTTTGAAGGCGGTAATTCCCACCGCGGCGGACTGGACGAACCCGACCAAGCCTTGTCGTTCCCTTACTGGCTCTTCAACAACAGCTTCTCCCAAAACCTGCCGTTCCTCCGAGCTTCATTCGACTTTCAGCGGCCACAGGCCGCGTGCGAAACGGGATCAAAGACCAGTGACTGCGCATAAAGAGCCATTGATGCGCTGGCGTTGAGGCCGTCAACTGCCCATGCAGTGCCTGCACGGCAGGATAGCTGGTTGGCATGCATGAAATGCGCAGTACCGGTGGTGAAGGGTGAAGGCGCCGGGCACAATGACGATCGTGTCCATGCCGAAGGGCTGAGGTCCATCTACCCGCTGATGCATGGCTGCTCGCACAACCTGCCAAGTGGATCATGGCTCTGCCCTTTCACATCAAGCGCTGGCGCAATTCGTCGCACAGACGCCGCCCGCCCGGACCGAGCCCGCGATCGCGCCGATGCGCGGCATAAATCGTGAGCCCCTCGCGCGGGGTAGGGTCGTCCTCGATCTGGAAACGCACGACCTGTCCCCGGGCAATCGGCGCAGCGACCACATGGTCGGGCATGCGGCACCAGCCGAGCCCCGCGAGCAGAAAATCCAGCCGCCGCCCGAGGTCGATAAAGCGCCACAGGCGAGCGCTGGCCAGCCCGTAATTGGCACCTTGTGTTTCGAGCGGGTCCGACAGCACAAGCTGCACATGCGGTTCCAGATCGGCTGGCAAGGCAGGCCGGTCCAGAGCCGCCAGCGGATGGGAGTGGGCCACGCAAGGGCGCTTCAGCTTCTGGTTCTCTTCCTCAAGCTGACGCATCTTGCGCGGTTCCGATGGCCCCAGACCGCCATACAACTGCTTCCAGCGGTAATACGTCGCCTCGGAAACGCCCATCTTCCGACAGATCTCGGCGACCGGCGTTCCCACTTCTGCCTGGCGCAGCGCAAACGCGATCTGCTCCGCTGTGAACTTCGACTTCTTCATGCAAAACCTCCAGCTGCGCGCAGCTTCGATTTTGCCAGATTCCTCTCATTCCCGCTGGAGGCATTTCCAGGGACGGGGTCAAACATCCTCCATCAGATGCAGTAGAAGTCCAGCACGGTGGGGATGGTATCGTTGAGCAGCACGATCGTCTTGCCAGCGATCAGCCAGCGATCCCCTTCGCGCCGCAACGCGTGCCGGTAGTGCCCGAAAAAGGTATGCGTCCGGCCTGATCGCTTGTCGAACAGATTGACCGCGAAATTCGCCGCGACTTGCGCGCTCGCTTCGTCGGCCCTCACCAGCCTGACGTTGGTTATCAAGTGGACGGCGCGGATGCGCGGAGTGGAGGCCACCGATTGCCCGGAGCGCACCCGCCACACGCGATCGGCCAGGTTGTTGCGCCCCTTGTAATAGATCAGCGAGAGCTCCGTATCGGGATCGGTGGTCGTTTCGGTCTCGTTCTTCCATGCCGGTATCCAGAAGCAGGCATCTTCGGCATAGAGGTCCAGCCAATCGTCCCAGCGGCTTTCATCAAGGCATTCCGCTTCGTGATAGAGGATGGCTTCCGCGTCTTGCAGGGACAGCGTCATTGTCCGATCACTCCCGCCATGCGGCGCGCCCATTCGCGATAGTAGCTCTGGAACAGTGTTTCATCGCCAAGCTGCGCATCGGCCAGCACGTTGCGGGCGGGCTCCATGCCGATCAGGTCGGAGAACGGGTTGCCGCCGGGCTTGCTGGCTGTCGTGCCGCGCGAATAGCCTTGCAGCCAGGGATCTACGCGGCTGGCGAAGCCACGCTGGCAGTTCTCGTAGCTGACCGTATCATCGGGGGTGGCCATGCCGCTGGGGTTGAAGAAATCCTCGTACTGCCGGATCCGCTGGCGCCGCGCTTGCGCGCTTTCACCCTTGGGAGCGATGCACCAGGTGCGCATTTCGGTCAGGTCCGTTGCCAGCGGGCGGATGACGCGCAACTGGCTCGACGCGTTTTCGGCGATCTGCAGATTGGGAAAGATCGACAGGTTGCGCATGTTGAACATCCAGTCGCGCTTGGCGGCGCCGTGCCGTTCGGCCAGCGCTTCGGCCTGCTCGAACAGCGGCAGCGCCTCGGTCACGCCGAAAATGCCCCAGTTCAACACGTGGCCGTGGGGAAAGCTGAAGCTGCCGCCGGCCACGCCTTGCGCGTCCTCGCGCCAATAGTCGCTGCTTTCCCATACCGACTTCACGGCGAAGCCGGTGTTGGCGGTTTGCCGCTGTTCGAGGATGCGGATGTAGGAAGGGTGCGTCGAGGTGAAGTGATAGGCGTCGGAGCAGTTTTCGAGCTGCAGCTTCCAATTGGCCTGGAACGTGAAGGTGACGGCACCGGGCACCAGTTCGAAGCCATCCGGGCCTTGATCGGCGACAAGATCCAGCAGCTTGGCCGCTTCGCCCAGATGTGTTTCCAGCGGCGGCACGTTTGCATCGAGGCTGCCGAACAGGAAGCCGCGATATTCGCCGAAGGCGGGCAGGGCGGGCAAGTCGTGGCTCTGCGCGTCGAAGCTCTCGGCATAGCAGCCGGCGCGCTTCAATTTCACGTTCTTGTTGCGGCCCGCGCTGTCGAAGCTCCAGCTGTGATAAGGGCACACGTGCAGGCGCGCATTGCCGGCCAGTGTCTGCGCCACGCGCGAACCACGGTGCGGGCAGGAGTTGACGAAGGCCGCCAGGGCGCCCTCGCCATCGCGGCTGACCAGCACCGGCACGCGGCCGATATCGGTAGTGAAGAAGTCATGCGGATCGCGCGCCTGATCGGCGATGCCAAGGAACACCCATCCGCTTTCGAAGATGTGGCGCATTTCCAGCTCGAAGACGCCGGGATCGTCGAAGATCGCGCGGCTGACGCGGAAGATGCCTTCATCGGGGCGGTCGTCGATCAGGTCCGAGAGGCGTCCGGTGAACATTGTCCTTGTCCCGTTCATGGAGCCCCGTTCATGGAGCCCCGTTCGTGGCAGTGCGCGTCAATCGACCAGCACTTCTACCAGCGTCGGCCCCTGCGCCGCGAAGGAAGCGGTCAGCGCGCTGTCCAGAGCTTCTACCGTATCGACGCGCACCGCCGAAAGGCCTTGGCCCCGGGCCAGCGCGCAGAAATCTATATTGTCGAGATTGGTCCCCAGAGTCTGCTGCAAGCCGAAGTGGCGGCCGAAGTTGACCAGCGCTTCATAACGCCGGTTGTTCACGATCACGAAGCTGACGGGCAGGCCCAGCTGCGCGGCCGACCAGAGGCCCTGAATGGCGTACATGCTCGATCCATCGCCCAGAATGGCGATCACCTTGGCATCGGGCCGCCCGAGCGCGACACCGACCGAGGCGGGCAATCCGTGGCCAAGCCCCCCGCTGGCGCAGGTGAAGAAGCCGCCCGCATCCAGGATAGGCAAATGATCGTGCATCGCACCGCGGCTGGATGGCGCTTCCTCCACGATCACGGACCCGGCCGGCCGCAGGCGGGCGATCTGCTGGAGCAGGTAAGCGTCGGTCAGCCCGGAGGCCGCGAGCGGCGCGGGAATTTCGCGGCCGGCCGGCCGCGTGCGTGCCTTCGGCGCCGGGCCTCCCAGCAGCCGCGCCAATGCGCTTTTGGCATCGGCGATCACGGCCGCGCCATCGGGCGCCCAGCTAGCCACCGCGATGGAATCGACGATGTGGTAGAGTTGCGCGCCTTCCGGCAGGTGCGGTCCGAACCCCTCGGTGTGGTAAAGCGACAAGGGGCCGCCCACGACCAGGATCAGATCGTGACCCGAAAGGTCGTGGACGATTGCTTCCCGGGCCGGGTTGAGAAAGCCCGCGAACAGGGGATGCCGCTCGGGAAAGACCTCGCGCGCGGCGAACGGCGCGGCCCAGACCTTGGCCGAATGGCGTTCCGCCAGCGCGATCGCTTCCTGCCACGCGCCATCGCGCGCGATGCCGGCACCCAGCACGAAGGCCGGGGCGTTTGCCCGCGCCAGCACGCCGGCGATCTCGTCCAGCAGCAGCGGGTCGCCGGGATTGCGAGCGACCACGCGGCGCGGCGCGATCGGATCGCAGGGCTGGTCCCAGTCATCCACCGGCACCGAAACGAACGTGGGGCCGCAGGGCGGCTCCATCGCGACGTAATAGGCGCGCGCGATCGCGGCCGGCACATCCTGCGCGCGCGCGGGCTCGACCGCCCATTTCACGTAAGGGCGCGGAAATTCGGTGGGGCGTTCGGCGAAGAGGAACGGTTCGAACGGCAGGATCGATCGTGCCTGCTGCCCTGCCGTCACCACCAGCGGGGTCTGGTTCTTGAACGCTGTGAACAGGTTGCCGAGCGAATGGCCCACGCCGGCCGCCGAGTGCAGGTTGACCAGCGCGGCATTGCCGGTCGCCTGGGCAAAGCCATCGGCCATGCCCATCACGATCGATTCCTGCAGCCCCAGGATATAGCGGAAGTCCTCAGGAAAATTCCGGAACATCGGCAGCTCGGTCGACCCCGGATTGCCGAACACCGTGGTCATGCCCAGCGTGCGTAGCAGCGAAAGCGTTGCATCGCGAACCGTGTGCATGATCTTGCTGTTCCCCGTTCTTCGCCCGTCTTATCGGCCGACAAGGCAACCGCCGCCATTGCGGAATTTTGCAAAAGTCATAAAGATTATGCATGGCTTTTGATCAGCGAGAATTGCGGGCATTCCTCGCCGTGGTCGACCGGGGCAGCCTGGGACGGGCGGCCGAAGCGGCTTTCATGACGCAGCCGGCGCTCAGCCGCCTGATTGGCGAGATGGAACGGCGCTTCGGCCAGCCGCTGTTCGATCGGCACAGCAAGGGGATGGCGCCGACCGCGGCCGGGGAAACGCTGATTCCGCACGCCCGCCTGCTGCTGTTCGAGATGGAACAGGCAACCGACGCGCTCGACGCCCTGCGTGGCCTGGGGCGCGGACGGCTGCGTGTGGGCGCGGTGGCGGCCGTTGCGCGCACCATGCTGCCCGGCATGATCGCGGCCCTGCTGGACATGGCGCCGGGCCTGCACATCGACTTGCTGGACGCGCCCGAAGACCGGCTGGTCCAGGCGCTGGCTGGACGGGAGATCGACGTGGCGATTGCCCCGGAACTGGAGCCGCATCCCGACATCTGGCCGATGGCGGAACTGGCCTACACCGATAGCTACACCGCCTTCGCAGCGGCGGGGCATTCGCTGGCCGGGGCGAAGGAGGTGCCATTGAGCGCGGCGCTGGGGCAGCGTTGGACCATGCCGGAGATCGGCAGCACGCCGCGCATGCTGTTTCACCGCCTCGTCACCGCGCAGGGCGAAGCGTTGCCCGACGTGGCGGTCGAAACCGGTTCGATCGGCACCATGCTGGCGACCGTTGCCGCCAGTTCCCTGCTGGGCTGGTTGCCGATGCCTTTGCTCCATGCTGAATTGCAGCGGGGCGCCATCTTGCCGATCCGGGTGAAGGCCCTGGAAATCGAGCGCCGTTTCTATGTCTACACGCGTCGGCGGGGCAGCGTGGTTCCGGCTGCGCGGCGCTTGTTCGAACTGTTGCCGCTGGCGCAGGGCGCGGTGAAGGGCGGGGCGACGCCGCTTGCGAGATCGGGAGCCACTGGTTAGCTGGCTGCGATTGCCGCAGCCCGCCCCCCGGGCGCGCGGGCGAATGATGCGGGAGAATGCGGATGCGCGAAGTGGTGATCGTCGGCGCCGGCGCGATGGGCTGCCTGTTCGCGGCCAAGCTGGCGGAATCGGGTGTTTCCGTAACGCTTGTCGACGTGGACCGCGCGCGTCTGGAATCGCTGGCCCGCGATGGCATCACGCTGGCCGACGATGACGGCGAGCGGCGAATCCCCATAAAGGCGAAGCTGGCAGCGGATGTGGCGGGGCCGGTCGATCTGGTGCTGCTGTTCACCAAGTCCATGCACAGCACCTCTGCCATCGCGTCGGTTGCGCACTTGGTGCAGGCGTCTGCCTTCGCGCTGACGTTGCAAAACGGCATCGGCAATGCCGAGGCGATCGCAGAAGTCTTTCCGGCGGAACAGGTGCTGATGGGCGTGACCGATATGCCCGCCGATCTGGAAGCGCCCACCTGCGTCTCCTCGCACGGCCACGGCACCGTCCGGCTGGGCAGTTACCGGCCCCAGGGCGATGACGGCGCGAAAGCGGCCGTGGCCCTGCTGCGTGGCGCGGGCATCGATGCCCACCACGATGCCGCGATCGAAGGCGGCGTCTGGGAAAAGGTTGCGTTCAATGCGGCGCTCAATTCGATCGCGACCGTCACGGGGCTGACCGTGGGCGGCATGGATACCCCGGCCGGCCGACGGGTGGCCTTTGCCATCGCGCGGGAAGTGGCGGCGACGGCGGCGGCAAAGGGCCTGTCGATCGATATCGCGCGGATCGAGGGCAAGATCGATTTCGCGCTGAAGCATCATCGCCAGCACAAGGCATCCATGCTGCAGGACCGGCTGGCGGGCCGCCGGACCGAGATCGAGGCGATCAACGGTGCCGTTGCGCGCGAAGCGGAACGTCTGGGGGTGGAGGTGCCCGTCACTGCCACGCTGGCGGATCTGGTGAGGCTGAACGAGCCGGTCTGACTTTTTTGCAAATCGTATTGATAAATCACCAACCATCCGCCACACACGGGGGCACAAACGGCGTGCCGGCAGACGGTACGGGTGCGGAACAAGCGAAAGCGGTAAAGCGCCGCCCGGAGGAGAGCAATGCGGACAGGTGATGACGAACGGATGTTGTCGACGGGCTATCGTCGCACTTTCATCACCATGAGCTTCCTGGTCGCGACGTTCAATTTCGCCGATCGGTCGGTGTTTGCCGTCACCGCGCAGCAGATCAAGGTCGATCTGCAATTGACCGATTTCCAGCTCGGCATTCTTCAGGGGCTGGCGTTCGCGCTGCTTTACGCGGTGCTGGGCGTGCCGATCGGCCGGCTGGCCGAACGCATGTCGCGCGTGCGCATCATCACCGCCGCGATCCTGTTCTGGTCGACCATGACGATGGCCTGTTCGGCCGTGGGCAATTTCGCGCAGATGATGCTGTGCCGTGTGGGCGTGGGCATGGGCGAGGCCGGATCGCAACCGGCCACGTCGTCGCTGGTGGGCGACCTTTTCCCGCGCGAACGCCGGGCTTCGGTGATGGGCCTGATCCTGCTGGGATCGCCGATCGGCAGCTTTATCGGCGCCTCTGTCGGCGGTGCCGTGACGGGCATGTGGGGATGGCGCGCGGCCTTCATCGTGATGGGACTGCCGGGCGTGGTGATCGGCCTGCTGTTCATCCTGCTGGTGCGCGAACCGCGCCGGGGGCTGGCGGACAACATGCCGCCGGTGAAGACGCCGGCGCCCGATTTCCGGGCGTTCCTGAAAGTGGTGGCGAGCAAGCCAGCGTTGATGTTCGTCATCGCGGGCGGGGCGCTCGCCGGCTTCGGCATGAGTTCGATCTCGCAATTCCTCGCCGTCTATCTCAGCCGGGTTTACGATCTGCCGGCGCGGTCTGCGGGCGCGCTCTATGGCACGATCTCGGCGCTGGCACTGGGCAGCGGCCTGCTTATCGGGTCGTTCGGCACCGATTGGCTCGCACGGCGGGGCGATGGGCGCTGGCCGGCGTGGGGCGCTGCGATCGGCCTGTTCATTGCGCCGTTCTTTTACTGGATCGCGTTCAGCGCCGCATCGCCCCTGCTTGGCACCGTGTTGCTGGTGATTTCGGGCTGCTTCCTGCTGCTGTACTACGGCCCCACCATCGGCATGATCCAGAATCTGCTGGAGCCGCGGATGCGGGCGACCGGGGCGGCTGTGTTCGGCATGTTCTACACGCTTGTCGGCTATGGCGGTGGACCGACCTTCGTCGGCTGGATGAGCGATCGCTTCGCCTCCTCCGCTTTCCAGGGTGGGGATTATCTGACGCAGTGCCATGCGATGAAGGCGGGGGCGCAGGCCGTGGACGCCCTCCAGCACGCCTGCGCTGCGGCGGCGGCGACTGGCGTGCGGTCGGCGCTGATGTCGGCGGTGTGTGTGTTCTTCATCGCCGGGGCGATGTTCCTGCTGGCCGCGCGCACGCTGCGCCGCGATTACTTCGTGGCGGAAGAGGCGGCGGCATGAGCGCGCAAGGCGCTGCGGCCGTGGCCGATGCGCGCAACCGCAACGCTTCGCCGGCCTCACGCCCCGTTACGCGGATGACGTGATCGTCCAGCGCAGGCCGCGCGCGGGTCGAGCGAGAGGTGGGCACGCGCCTTTGCGCGGGAAGACAGGCCCACTTTGCACTGTCGTGCATATTGCCCGTCTCAGGCGCTCTCGTGTCTATGGCAGGAGCCAATCAGACGAATGATTTGGCTCCCACGACGTGGACGATTGACATGGTGCTTGTTGAAAAGGTGGACCCTGTGCGCAATCAGCCTGCGAACAAGGCCACTGCGGCCATGGTCAGCATGGTCTGGCGCGGCGAACGCGATCGCAACCGCGCGGTCCTGTGGGCGCGGGAGCGGCCTGTTCTGGAAGGCATCGCGCGATGACCTGCGCGGTTGTGTTCGGCGCCGGTGGCGGGGTTGGCGGCGCTCTGGTGGATCGTTTGGCCGCTTGCGGCCGCTACGCACATATCCATGCGGGATCGCGCCGCCCCCTGCCGCCCCGACCGCAACGGATACCTTTCCTGTATGACCTGACCGATGAAAGCAGCATCATCAATGCCTGCTCGATCCTGGAGACACCGCCCGATCTGGTGCTGGTAGCAAGCGGTCTGCTTCACGACCAATCCGGAGCGGTCATGCCTGAAAAGACGCTGCGGGCGATACAGCCCGAAGCCATGGCCCGGATGTTCGCGGTCAACACGATCGGTCCGGCGCTCATCGCCAAACACTGGTTGCCCAGGCTGCCCAAGGACCGGCGTGCGGTGTTTGCGGTTCTTTCCGCGCGCGTGGGTTCGATTGGCGACAACCGGCTGGGGGGATGGCATGGTTATCGCGCCAGCAAAGCCGCGCTCAACATGCTGATTGCCAATTTCGCCATCGAGATGCGGCGCACGCATCCCCTGGCGGTCATCGTCGCGTTGCATCCCGGCACCGTGGCCACCGGCCTTTCCCGACCATTCCAGTCAGGTGTAGCGCCGGGTCAGCTGTTTTCGCCGGAAACAGCCGCCGCGCATCTGCTTGATGTGATCGACCGCCTCACGCCGGAGGACAGCGGCGGCTTTTTTGCCTGGGACGGCACACGCATACCATGGTGAGCGTGCGAGCACGCCTGACCGGCCAGCTTGTTTGGCTTACGGGGCAGGCGCAAGCGCGGGACCGGCCAGAAAGGCATCTGCCTGATTCAGCAATTCGCGCCGATGATCGGGCGGGAATTTGTCCCATACGCGCACCATCTGCGCCATGCGGCCGTTCCTCCGTAATGTGGCCGCATGGGTGGCGATGAAGCGCCAATACAGGAAGTTGAACGGGCACGCCTGTGGCCCCACCCGTGCCTTGACGTTGTAGGCGCAGGTGCCGCAATAGTCGCTCATCCGCTGAATGTAGGCACCGCTCGCGGCATAGGGTTTGCTGGCCAGCAAGCCGCCGTCGGCAAACTGGCTCATGCCGATGGTGTTGGGTAGCTCAACCCATTCGAACGCGTCGGCGTAGACCGCCAGATACCATTCGTGCAACGCGTGGGGATCGACGCCGGCGAGCAAGGCAAACGTGCCTGTCACCATCAGCCGCTGAATGTGGTGGGCATAGGCCTCCTCGCGGGTCTGGGCGATGCAGGCGCGCAGGCAGGCCATGGGTGTTTCGCCGCTCCAGTAGAACCACGGCAACGGGCGCCGCGCATCCAGCGCGTTGACTCTCGCGTAATCGGGGCCTTGCCACCAGTAAATGCCGCGCACGAATTCACGCCAACCGATGATCTGCCGGATGAAACCTTCCGCGCTGTTCAGCGGCACGCGGCCAGCGCGCCATTCTTCCTCGACCGCCCGGCACATTTCCAGCGGATCGAGCAACCCCAGATTGAGGTAGATCGAGACCACGGCGTGGCACAGAAATCGGTGGCCGCTCAGCATGGCATCCTGATACCGGCCAAAATCGCGCAGGCCGTGGCGCAGGAAATGGTCAAAGGCGGCCCTTGCATCGGATCGGGTCGTGGCGAACCAGAACGGCTCAAGATCGCCGAAGTGATCGGGAAAGCGTCGCGCTATCAGATCGAGTACGTCCCGCGTGATCGCGTCGGGAGCGAAGCGCGCGGGCTGGGGCAGCCCCAATGCGCCCGGCGGCGGAGCGCGGTTGTCGTGATCGAAATTCCATTGCCCTCCGGCGGGCTGCTCGCCGTCCATCAACAGCCCCGTCTTGCGCCGCATCAAGCGATAGAAATGCTCCATGCGCAGGCTCTTGCGCGCCTCGGCCCAGCGCGCGAATCCGTGGCGATCGGCCAGAAAGCGCGTATCGGGCAACAGCTCGGCCCAGGCGCTCATCTCTTCCATCAACCGCCATTCGCCCGGCTCGGTCGCAAGGATGCTGCTGGCGCCATGCCGCGCCATGGCCCGATGGGCTTCTCCACGCAGGCTGCCGGTGTTATCCGGATCGTCGAGCCGGACATAATCCACGTTCCAGCCAAGGGTGCGAAGCTCCGCGGCGAAATGGCGCATCGCCGACAGGACCAGGGCAATCTTCTTCTTGTGGTGCCGGACATAGGTCGTTTCCGCCGCCACTTCGGCCATCAGCACGACATCGCTCGCCGGATCGGCGGCGCACAACGATGAGAGCGAAGGCGTCAACTGATCGCCCAGAATCAGGATAAGCCGTGTCATGGCAAGCTGCTATCCGTGCAGGGACGCGCTGCAATCCTGCCTTTTGGGGCAGCCGCGCGATGCCGTGCCCTGTTGCGGATGAGAAACTCAGTCCGGCGTGGGGATCGGGCTGGTGAGCGCACATAGCTGTCTCAACTTTGCTGATCCGAGCAAAGCGCAAGCCAGCGTTTCTTCCCCAAACGGACAGTAAGCGCGCCCAGCGGGCCGCTGCCGCTAACGCGGCTTGTCCGCGAGAACCTCGTCGGTACTGACCAAGCGGATTTCGCTGAGGACCCCGAGATAGCGTTCGTAATAGGGCTTGTGCGATGAGCCGACGATGGCCAACACTCGCGTCCCGGGCGTTGGCCCCATGGCCTCGCGCATGTTCGCAACCATGCGGAGGTTGCGCGTTTCCCAATAGGCCAGATAGCGCCGGCCATAGCGTTGTTCGGCGGGGTCAGCGGCGGTGGCGGCAAAATCCGACGCCACGGCGTATCGGGCTGCAGCCAGGCTGTTCTCGTCGCGATAGACTGATAGCACCGCCCCATTCTTGAGCCGTGACGGAACCTGTTCGAGCAACGGTCTGCGTTCGTGTGACCAGTTGTTATCCCACAGCCGCTGGATCGCCGCGTCCATCTCCGCGTTGCTGGGCCCCGACGCGCGATCACCGGTGTGGTCGTCCACGGGCCAGACGCGTTCCAGGCCAAGACGCGCGGCCACCACGGCCGCCACTTCGCGATTTTCATTCGGCCGCTTGCCGATCGCGGCTATCGTTCCCAACAAGGCGTCGGTCAGGCCGTCCGCCGCGACGCGCTCCGGTTCGGCCAGACGCAACCACTGCACCCTGGCCGAAGCCGGATCCCCGGCCGCGAGAAATAGCGCGGCCAGCCGGCGCCGTTCGGCTGCGGGGCGGTCGGCCCGGTCGGTTGCCAGCAGCCGGGCAATTTCTGCCTCGGCACCGGCCTGATCGAGGTGCAGCGCGGCCCGCGCCGCGCTGGCGTCGGGGCAATAATCCTCCGCAACGCCCGGGTAAAAGGCGGCAAACGCTCGCAGATAGTCGCACTGCGCACCGCCTACTGCCTCAATCATGATCATGCGCGGGCGCCAGGCCTGCAAACGGACCAGAAGCGGCTCGAACTGAGCGCGGTCAAAATCGGGCGGAAGCATGCTGAGGTGGGGAGTGCCCAGCACCAGGACTTCGGTCTTTGGCTCGCGCAGGGCGGAGTCCGCCAGCCAGACCGCTCGAGCCACCGGCGTGGGCGGGTTGACCTCACGGGCCGGCGCGGTTGGCCCGGCCAGCGCTGCTGCCGCAGCCAATAGAAATCCAGAAACCGCCATGATTTGCACCCCGTTGCCAAGTAGGGCGACTGTCTGCGGCCTTCGCTTCGAACGCAAGCAATGAGCGGCGCAATTGGCCCACTTCAGACGTTCCCTGATTATCTCGCAACCGCTTTATGCGCATTGCTTGACCATCTCGCGGCGGCGTTTCCTAAATGAGAGATCGCCTCAGCAGCGCACGTTCGAGAAACCTCCGGGGCCTCGCAACCGTGTGTTCAACGTCACGATGGCGTGTCGGCATGATGGATTCTGGAAAAGAGTAATTTATTTCAGATATATAACCTATGAGAGGGCGAATTACCTCAAGCGTCCGACGCCGGCAGACTGAACCGTCCCGGCATTCCCGGGTGCGTCTAAGCAAGGACTGCCACGATTTCCGCACCAAACTGGATGCCATCCACCCGAAGTGGAGCGATACAATGCGCTTTGACTTCATGAACGACTGAGGCGTAGCATATGACCACCGATCCAAAGCGATCCCAACTCGACAAATTCAAGGAAGCCGCCCGCGCGCTAGAGACGGACGACGACCCGGAGCGCTTCAAGGATAGGCTTGCGATGGTCGTGAGGCATAAGCCGGTGCCGGAGAAACCCGAGTGAATCCTGACGTAGTTCGTTACCTTCTGATTGCGTTCGCAATCTACATGGTCCTTAAAACGGCGACGGCAAAAAGGCGCGGATCATTCCTGACCATATTTGGTAACATTCGCCCGGAAGAGAATCCCAACGGATTTCGGGCCTGTCTCATTGGTGGATATGCGCTCGCCAGCGCCTTATTGTTGGCGGCGATCTTTCTATCTGCGTGGCAACCTCTCTTGACGGGTTTGTAAACTAAATAATCGCCTATCCAATGGACACGGTGCCTTGGGGTTGCTGACCGTGGTGATCGTCGTCTTGCCGCGCCGAACCCCTGCCAGCCCCATGGCTGCCATCAGGCGCTCCACGGTTCGCCGGGCGACCGCCACCCATCGCGCAGCAACTGATCAGACCTTGCGCGCGCCGCAGTTCCTTCACCTCTCGTTTCAGCAGCTTGAGCCGGGCCTTGCTCATCACGAAAGCTCCTTCTCACAAATCGGAGCCTCCGCAAGTGCCGGGGCGGTTCGCATGTTTGTCCGATCACACGATCGTTCGCGTGGTTTTGCACCATGGCGGCTCCGGCGCTCGGAACCTTTTGGTAAATTGAGCGTAATCCCGCGGACGTGAATTGGTTGTTGTTCGCGGGCGCGTTGCAGCGGCCTTGCTTGCAACTCGATCCTAGGGGGCTTCGATCACCAAACCTGATTGTCTTGTCGGGCATCTTCCCGAACTCGTTGCCGTTGCGAGGATGCCGTGATGCGCAGGCTCGACGCCGCTCGCGTCCGCATCGGGACGCTCATCGGCCTCGTCGCCGGGTTGGCGTTCTTCGCCGCGAGCAGCTACATATCCTACTCGAACATCCAGGCGGTTGGTAACGCCGACGCTTCGGTACGCGATACGCACAATATGCTGGTGGCGCTCAACCGGCTCCTCTCCACGCTGCAGGATGCCGAAACCGGCCAGCGCGGCTATATCCTGACCGGCAAGGAGACCTACCTGCAGCCCTACCATCAGGCCGTGTCCGACGTCCGTGACCGGCTTGATGCGGTACAGGATTTGACGGCTAATGACCCGGTGCAATCCAACAACTTGCGGGATTTGCGCCCGCATGTGATCGCAAAGCTAGCCGAGCTTACACGGACCATAGAACTGCGCCAGGCCAAGGGGTTCGGGCCGGCGGTCACGGCGGTTTCCACGGACGTGGGGCAGCAGGAAATGGCCGCGATCCGGCGGCAGATCGAAGTCATGAACTCCGAGGAAGTTCGACAGCGCTCTTTGCGGCTGGAGGAGATGGCATCCGCTTCCCGCGGGGCAGTCAGCAGCAGCATTATCGCTGGGCTGATCGGTTCGATCCTGACTATCGCCATTTTCCTGCTTGTTCAGCGCAACGCAGCAATCAAGGCGCGGCAGGACTGGCTGCGCACTGGCCAGCTGGAACTCGCCGATGTGATCCGTGGCGACAAGGGCGTCGAACAGATCGGTGAGGAAGCGATGGCATTCCTGGCCGCCTATCTCGGCTTTCAGGCGGGTGCCCTGTTCAAGGGAGATGGTGGCCATTTCCGACGCATTGCAACGCTGGGCGTGCCGGCAGACGGCGCAATGCCCCACAGTTTTTCCCTCGGCGATGGACTGCTTGGCCAGGTGGCAAACTCGGGCGCGCCAATCGTCATCAACGACCTGCCCGACGACTACCTTACCATCGGATCAGCGTTCGGGCGCTCGCAGCCCCGTCATCTGGTGATCGCGCCGACGACCGCGGACGGCTTGGTCAACGGCGTGATCGAGCTGGGTTTCTTCGATCCCGTTCCGGCGCGTGTGCTCGAGTTTCTGGCTGGATCCGCGGATAGTCTGGGTATTGCCTTGCGATCGGCCCGCTTTCGCACCCGTTTGCAGGATGCGCTGGAAGAGACCCAGCGGCAGAAGGCCGAGCTTCAGGCGCAAAGCGAAGAGCTCCGCGTGTCGAACGAAGAGCTGGAGGAGCAGGGGCGTGCCCTGAAAGAATCGCAGGTTCGCCTCGAACAGCAGCAGGTGGAGCTCGAGCAGACCAACAGCGAACTGGAAGAACAGGCCCAAACGCTGGAGATGCAGCGCACCATGCTGGAGCAATCCGCCGCATCGCTGGAAAGCAAGGCGCAGGAACTGGCACAGGCAAGTCAGTACAAGTCCGATTTTCTTGCCAACATGAGCCATGAACTGCGCACTCCGCTCAATTCGCTGCTGATCCTGTCAAAGCATCTGGGTGACAATGCCGACGGCAACCTGTCGCCCGATCAGGTCCAGTTCGCGCGGACGATCCAGTCCTCGGGCAATGACCTGCTCATGCTGATCAACGATATCCTTGATCTCTCGAAGATCGAGGCGGGGCACGTGAAGATCCAGCCGGAACCGTTGGCGCTCCAACGGCTGGTGGGCGATCTCAGGCAGATTTTCGCGCCGGTGGCGGATCAGCGCGGCGTCGAGCTGGAACTGGTGGTACGGCCCGGCGTGCCGGCCGCGATCGAGACTGACCGGTTGCGTCTGGAGCAAGTCCTGCGCAACCTGCTGTCCAACGCTTTCAAGTTCACTGAGAGCGGCACTGTCAGCCTGGAAATCGCACCGGCCGGCGAAGGGCAGGTCGCCTTTGCGGTTACCGACACCGGGATCGGCATTTCCCCCGAACAGCAAGAGGCGATCTTCGGCGCCTTCCAGCAGGCCGACAGCGCGATCAGCCGCAAATACGGCGGAACCGGGCTTGGTCTGTCGATCTCGCGCGAGCTGGCGCGGCTGCTGGGCGGCACGATCGCGCTGGTCAGCACGGTGGGCAAGGGCAGCACGTTCACGCTGACGCTGCCCGAGTTCTACGATGCCGCTGCCGTTGTTCCCGCAGCGGCACTCCCGGCCACGCCGCGGACGGCGGACGCCGCCGCGGTGACGCCGGATGATCCTCGTCTTGGCCCGCGGCGGGTATCGAACGCGGTGGCGGACGATCGCGACAGGCTGGACCGGAGTCGACGGCTTTTGCTGGTGGTGGAGGACGACGTGCCGTTTGCCCAGATCGTGCGCGACCTCTCTCAGGAAATGAACTTCCAGTGCATAGTGGCTGGCAGCGCGGAAGAGGCGATCCACCTGGCCGCCCTGCATCGGCCGAGCGCCATCGTGCTGGATCTCGGCCTGCCGGACCAGTCCGGACTGACGGTGCTTGACCGCCTCAAGCACGAAGACCAGACGCGACACATCCCGATCCACGTGATTTCGGCCAGCGATCACGCGCAGACGGCGCTGGCGCTTGGTGCGGTCGGCTACCATGTCAAGCCGATCCGCCGGAAAGACCTCGCCGATGTGCTGAGCAAGCTTCAGGACCAGTTGGCGACCCGGCTGCGCCGGGTGCTGATCGTGGAGGATGACGCGGTGCAGCGTGATGCGGTGAGCAGGCTGCTGTGGACCGGCGATGTCGAGACGGTCGGAGTGGGTACGGCTGCCGAATGTCTTGAAAAGCTCGACCAGGAGACGTTCGATTGCATGGTGCTCGACCTGACCTTGCCGGACCGGTCAGGGATGGAGCTGCTCGAAACCCTGAGCCGCAACGAGGAGAAAAGCTTCCCGCCCGTGATCGTCTACACCGGGCACGATCTGTCGGTTGAGGAGGAACAGCGGCTGCGACGCTTGTCCAGCTCGATCATCATCAAGGGCGCCAAGTCGCCCGAGCGGTTGCTCGACGAAGTAACCCTCTTCCTGCACAAGGTGGTTTCCGAACTGCCGCCGGAACAGCAGCGCATGCTGCAGAAGGCCCGCTTCCGCGACGCGGTGCTGGAAGGCCGGCGGATATTGATCGTCGAAGACGATGTGCGAAACGTCTACTCGCTGAGCAGCGTGCTGGAGCCGCGCGGCGCGAAGATCGCGATTGCGCGCAACGGACGCGAAGCGATCGAGGCGCTCGATGCCAGTGCGGCCAACCTCGCCGACGCGATCGATCTCGTTCTGATGGACGTGATGATGCCGGTGATGGACGGGCTCTCGGCGGCGCGGGAAATTCGTGGCGATCCGCGCTGGAAGAACCTGCCGATCGTGATGCTGACGGCAAAGGCGATGCCGGACGACCAGGAAAAGTGCCTGGCGGCAGGGGCGAACGACTACATGGCGAAGCCGATCGACGTGGACAAGCTGCTCAGCCTCGTCCGCGTGTGGATGCCCCGGTGATCCCATGACGGCGGGCGACGAGATCGAGGACATCGAAATCCAGCTTTTTCTGGAAGCGCTGCACCGGCGCTATCACTACGATTTCCGCCACTACGCCCAGGCCTCGATCAAGCGACGGCTGGTGCAGGCGCGGGTCCAGCTCGGCTACACCAGCCTGTCTGCCATTCAGGAGGCAGTGCTACACGACGAGAGCGTGCTGCCGCGGCTGCTCAACTACCTGACCGTGCAGGTGAGCGAAATGTTCCGTGACCCATCCTATTTTCGCGCACTGCGACAACGGGTCTTGCCACACCTTGCCACGTATCCTTCGCTCAAGGTGTGGGTGGCGGGGTGCAGCCGCGGCGAGGAGCTCTATTCGCTGGCCATCCTGTTCCGCGAGGAGGGCCTGTACGACCGCACCCTGTTCTATGCGACCGACATCAACCCCGATGCTCTCGACGCTGCGGAGAAGGCGGTTTACCCACTCGACCAGATAAGGGGGTACACCGCCAACCATCAGAAATCGGGCGCGCGCACCTCTCTTTCCGACTATTACCGCGCGGCCCACGGTGGCGTCATCTTCGACAAAACCCTGCGCGAGCGGGTCGTGTTCTCCGACCACAGCCTTGTCACGGATTCCTCGTTCGGCGAGATGCAGCTCATCTCCTGCCGCAACGTGCTGATCTATTTCGATCGCGAATTGCAGGACCGGGTCGTGGCGCTGTTTCGCGATTCGCTGGCGCGTAAAGGCTTCCTTGGCCTGGGCTCCAAGGAAAGCCTGCGCTTCACGCGCCATGCCGCATCGTTTTCGCCGTTCGTGCCGGAAGAGAAAATCTACCAGAGGGCACAAGGATGACCGCCGCAAAGGTCAGCGCCGTGGCCATCGGCGCCTCTGCCGGCGCGGTTCAGGCGCTGCTGCACATCCTGCCGCCGCTGCCGGCCGCGTTGCCCGTCCCGGTCATGATCGTGGTGCACGTCCCCCCGGATCGCGACAACATGCTCGTGCCACTGCTGAAGAAGCGCTGCGCGCTGGACGTCAAGGAGGCTGAGGACAAGGAGCCACTCAAGCCGGGCACGGTCTACTTTGCGCCGTCCGACTACCATTTGCTGGTGGAAAAGGACCGCACACTTGCGCTGTCGTCCGACGAGCCCGTCAACTACAGCCGCCCCGCGATCGACGTCCTTCTGGAAAGCGCGGCCGAAGCCTACGGACACGAGCTGGCCGCCATCGTGCTCACCGGCTCCAATCACGATGGCGCCGAAGGCCTGCGCGCAGTAACGGCCGCCGGCGGCATTGCGTTGGTGGAGGACCCGCAAAGCGCCATGTCCGGGGCCATGCCGGCGGCGGCGCTGGCTCTTTGCCCCGATGCCCGAGTGGAAACGCTTGATGGCATCACGGCGTTTCTAGCCGGTCTGGTCTCCGCATGAACCGCACAGACGATATCGAAATGGGCGAGCCGGTCCACTTCCTTCTGGTCGACGACCTGCCAGAGAACCTGCTCGCGCTCGAAGCGCTGCTCCAGCGGGACGGTCTGGTCTGCCACAAGGCGGCAAGTGGCGAGGAAGCCCTCGAATTGCTGCTGGTGCACGACATCGCGCTGGCGCTGCTCGATGTGCAGATGCCGGAAATGGACGGGTTCCAGCTGGCCGAGTTCATGCGGGGGAGCGAGCGCACGCGCCATATCCCGATCATTTTCCTCACCGCCGGCACCGCGGATCACCAGCGCCGCTTTCGCGGCTACGAGGCCGGCGCGGTCGACTTCATCCAGAAGCCGATCGAGCCTGACATCTTGCGTTCGAAGGCCGCCGTGTTCTTCGACCTCCACGCCCAGCAACGGCGCATTGCGCGCCAACGTGACAAGCTCGAAGGACTGACCTCTGCGCTCCAGCTTGCCGACCAGCACAAGGATCGCTTCCTTGCCATCCTGGGCCACGAGCTGCGCAACCCGATCGCAGCCTTGAACGCCGGGTTGAACCTTTTGGGCAAGCGCGACGGCAGCGGGCCAAAGCAGGACATCCGCGATCAGATGCAGCGAAGCCTCAACCATCTGACGCGGCTTGTCGAGGACCTGCTGAACATCGCCAGGATCAACGAGGGCAAGATTTCCCTGAAGATCAGGCCCTTCGTGCTGCAGGATGCGCTCCGTTACGTTGTCGAATCGTGCCAGTCCCTGCTCGACGCGGACGGTCACACGCTGGTTGCCGACATCCCGCCAGAGCCGATCTGGATACATGGGGACGAAGTGCGGATCGCCCAAGCCGTCATCAACCTTGTCAGCAACGCTGCCCGGTACACGCCTGAGCCGGGACAGATTCTGATGACGGCCAGACGGGTCGAGGATAGCGTACACATCGAGGTCAGTGATTCCGGCATCGGGATCCCGATCGAGGCCCAAGAACACATCTTCGAGCTGTTCAGGCAGATTGACGGGACGTCGCGCGCGGCTCGGGACGGTCTCGGCATCGGTCTCGCCCTGGTCCGGCAGCTGGTCGAACTTCACTCTGGAGAGGTGACCCTGGTCAAAAGCGCGCCGGGCATGGGAAGCACTTTCCGCATCGAACTCCCGGTTGCGGGCGCCCCGGCCGAGTAATTGTCGGTCAGCCGCAAAGATGTTCGCTGCGACCAATCCAGCGCGCCGCAGCTTAACGTGCGTCCAGCTTGAGGGCGCTTTCATCGGCCGTCGCCGCAGCGAGCTGCGCCCGCGCGGCGGCGATGCGCGCACGGGCTTCGATCAGCTTCACGGCGGCATCGGTGGCGGCTTCCTCGCGGCTGTTGACGAGAAAGAAATCACTCGATCCCAACGCGAAGCGGCGGCGTTCGGCCTCGGCAAGCCGATCGGCGAGAGCGACCTGCCGGCGAGTGGCATCCGCCAGTTCGCGCGCGGTGTCGACCTCGATGCCGATCCCGGCCACTTCGGCGCGGATCTTCTCGGCCAGGTATCGCTGCTTGACCGACAGTTCGTCGAGCTTGGCGCGGCTTTCGGTCAGCTTGCCCCGCGCCTTGCGGTTTTGCAGCGGCACTGTGAGCGACACGCCGAAGACGACCTCCAGCGGCGAGCGGCTGTAGCCGCCCGCACCTGCCGGTCCGATGTCCTTGGCGATTTCGCCCTTGAGATCGAGCCGGGGCCGCAGGTCGTTCTCGGCCAAAGCCAGCTTGACCGATGCCTGCTCGATCTCTTCGAGCAGGATGCCGAAATCGGGCCGTTCCTCGATTTCAAAAAATGGATCCACGTTCATGCCATCGAAGGCCGCGGCCGAAGGTGGCAGCCGGTCGGCATCGACCAGGACCGGAAGCCCCGCTGCATCGCGGTAGTAAAGCGAGAGCTTGTTCGCCGCTGCCCGGAATTCCTGCCGTGCCTGCGCGACCAGGGCTTCCCGCTTGACCATGTTGGCTTCGTTCTCGGTGAGCAGGATTTCCGGCTTTGCGCCCAGTTGCACCTGCCGGCGGATGCCATTGCCGCGCTCGACCGCGATGTCGTAAAGCGCCTGATAGGCCTGCAGCTTCAGCCCGCTTTCCACCCACTTCTGATAGGCCTCGATCGCGCGGGCCTGCACGCCGATGGCGGTGGCGCGCGTTTCGAAGCGGGCGATGTCGATGTCGTTTCCGGCAAGCTGCGCCGTCGAACGCCGGGCGTCGATCATGCGATCCCGCAGCAGGGCGTAGAGCGCACCGATCTTCACCTCGCCGAGCTGGTTGGTATAGGCCTTGTCCTCATAGATCGGGAAATCGCCGCGCGAATTGCGATACTGGCCGTAGAGGTATCCGCCGTTGCCGGTGAGCGGGCGCTCCGCCTTGCCGGTGACTTCCGATCCGTCGTAATAGCCGGCAAGGCGGCTGCGGGCATCGACCGAGAAGACCGTGTCGAACGCGCCTTCGGCGCTCAGTGCCCGCCCCTCGGCCTGGCGCACGCGCGCCAGCGCCGCAACGATGTCGGGCGCCGCGCGCGCAGAGGAGCGCAGGACCTCGTCCAGCGTCAGCGGCGTGGACGGTTGATCGTCTCCGTGGGCGGGCATAACCGCCATCGCCACCGGGCGGACGGCGACGTGGTCGGCTGCGCTGGCCGCCGTGCCGGCCGTTGCGGCGAGAAGCAGCGCATTGATCGCAAGGAGCCGGCGCATCATCACTTCTTCTTCTCGATCGAGCTCTTGTCCTCCTTCGCGGCTTTCGCCTCCTGTTCGCCGGCCTTACTGGCTACGCCGAAATTGAGCGGGAAGTCGTTGAGCTGACGCCACAGCTCGTACCAGACGGGGACGGTGTCGCCCTGAATCCAGCCGAGCACCTTGCTGCCCTGGCGCACGAAGCGGCGCTCGGGCCAGGCGGTCTTGTTCGGCGCCTGTTCGACGAGGACGCGAAACAGCCCGTCGCTGCGCGGGGTGGGATCGACCGAGCGCACACGACCATCGTAAATGCCCACGGCGAAGGCCGGCCATCCGCTGAACTGGAAAGCCGGGAAGCCTTCGAACTCGAGCCGCACTGGGCGGCCCGGCTCGACCAGCGGGATGTCCCGACCGTCTATGTAGAGCTCGACCGCGCGGGCGATACGCTCGGGCGCGATCGTCGCCAGTACCGTGCCCGAGGAGATCAGCGAGCCGCCCGCGGCCGCGTTGAGGTTCTGGACGCGCCCGTCGCGTGGCGCGGAGACGATCTGCGCCGAGTTTTGCGCCAGCTTGATCTCGATCTGCTTCAGCTTGGCACGGGCTTCGGCCAGTTTGGCGTCGGCTTCCGAAACCTTGATCTGCGTCTGTTCGTAGTCGCGGCGGGCAGCCAGGCCCTCGGCATAAAGCTGGCCGGTGCGCCCCACATCGATTGCGGCGGTCGCGCGCGCCTGCTGGACCGCGGCGATCTGTGCCTCGACTTGCGCCTTCTCGCCCGCTAGCCGCTCGAGGAAGTCGGGATCGATATCGACTACGCGAACGATCGGATCGCCCGCATGGACGAAATCGCCATCCTTCACGTAGAATTCCTCGACGCGGCCGCCGACCAGCGAAGAGACGTCTCGGGCGCGGTCTTCGGCGTTCAGCGTGGTGACCTGTCCGCCGCCCTGGGCAGTTTGCAGCCAGGGCACGAACAGGATCGCGACGGCAAGTGCAATGCCCACAAAGATGAGCCATGCAACGGTCGTTACCACGCGGGGCGGACGCAGCCGTGCCAGCGACGGAAAGTGCTCCATCTGGGTGTTGTCCAGCGTCATGGCCGCACCTCCCGTTCGGCGACGAAGCGCAAGAACGCGGCCTTGTCGGTGAAGCGGTGCTGCTCGCGCGCGCCAAGCCAGTACCAGGCGTCAAGATCGAGCGCCTCGGGGCGTCCGCTGCTGAGAAGAACGGTGGTGCCGTTCTGCCGAAGTTCGGTCAGCGTCGCTTTGAGCACGCCCAGTGGCATCATGTCGAAAAGCTGCGACATCACCAGCACCCGGGGTCTGCTGAGCAGGGCATTGGCCAGCTTGAGCTGCATCACCTCGACGATCGAAAGCGGCGAGCCCGAGCTGGCGAGCTGGGTGTCCAGACCATTGGGCAGACTGGCCAGGCGGGCGAGCAGGCCAACCCGCTCCAGCGCCCGCATGGTCGTCGCCCCGTCTCCGTTTCGTCCCTCGGCAAGCGTCAGGTATTCGCGCAAGGTCACATCGACGATCGTCGGCCGGTTCAGCACCATGACCGCCGACCGCAGAAGGTACATGTTGAGGCTGCCGAGTTCGCTGCCGCCGATCGAGACGATGCCACCCGTGGGAGTGATATGGCGCTTGAGCAGCAGGGCGAGGGTGTTCTCCACGCCGGGCTCGGCCAGAATGACCGCCTGTTCGCCGCCGGCGATCGCGAAATCGAGGTGGACGCCGTCGAAATCGACATCGCGAAAGCGCACCGAGCCATCGCGCGGCGCCTCGCCCCGTTGTCCGGGACGCTCCTGCGGGATGGCGAAGACCAGCGAGAGTTCCTCGCTGCTCGCGACGAGATCGTAGAAGGTGTCGAGATACCAGCCGAGCTGGTAGATGCCGTAAAACACGCCGGACAGGATCAGTTCGGCAGCGACCAGCTGCCCGATCGAGAGCTGTCCGGCAAGGATCAGGCTGCCGCCGAGCGCCAGCAGAGCGGCGGCCGCGAAGGCATAGACGAGGAAATAACCGAGGGTCTGGGCGAAGCTGTATCGGAAGTAGCGGCGGTGGGCCTTGATGTAGTCCGCCGTCACCGCCTCCGAGCGGTCCATCGCGAAGTCCAGATGGCGGGCGGATTGGTAGAAGCCGTTCGACGCGCCGACGCTTTCCAGCCAGTGCGCGGCATCATGCTTGGCGTGGCTGACGCCGACCGCGCCGCTGATCGCGCCGTGGCGCCAGATCAGCCAGATCGCGAGGCAGACCAGGACCAGCACCAGATTGAACGCCAGGAAGAAGGGGTGGTAGAAGCTCGTCACCAGCAGGCCGACCGCGCCCTGCAGGATGATCGTGAACGCCCCGATGACAAGGCTGGGCACCGACTTCTGGATGATGGCCATGTCGAAATAGCGGTTGAACAGGCTGCCGGAGCTTGCGTCGGCGAAGAACGGGTTGCGGGCATGGACCGCGCGCACCGTGATCTCGGCCACCACGCGCGCGAAGATGCGACGCTCGAAGATGGCGAGCAGATAGATCCGCAGCGCGCTCAGCCCCGCGACTACCAGCAGCAGCACCAGCAGCACGCCCGAGAGAATCCACAGGGGCGCAACCTGTGCGGTGCGCGCCACCGAGTTGATGAGAAGCTGCACCGAGATTGGCGTTGCCAGCGACAACAGGCTGATCGCCACGGTATAGACGATACCGACGTTCACATAGCTTCGGTCAGGACCGACAATTTCCGCCAGCCATGCAGCTGCCTGCCGCAGACCGATACGTTCACCAGCCAATTTCACCCCCTGTCACGAACCGTTTCGTTCCCATGACGGATGACAATCCATTGTCAGAGAGGGCCAACTAGCGAGCAAACTTTTCTGGCCTAGGGATGTTGCATTGCAATATATTGCTGCCGGGCAGAATCTGTCGGGAACGGGCGCAGCGCGGTATCCGGCGCTGCCTCATTCGGATGGGAACACGCGTCGGCAATTCCGGCGCGCGCGGATGGCCTGACCCATCACGCCGATGGTCAGTCTATGGCCTCCCGCCCCCCCACCCCCGGAATTGCCGCGGATTGTGGCGCCGCTGTCCGCCTGCCGGTCCGGTTCAGGCGGCTCGTGCCCAGCGGTGGAGGGCATCCACCCATGTCGCGACCGCGACCGCGCCTGGGTCTGGATGGCCAATGGCCCGCTCGCCGATATAGCTTGCGCGCCCGCGGCGTGGCGCCATGTCGCGCGTTGCATCGGCGCCGGCGGTCGCTGCCGCAAGCATGCGGGCGCTTCGCTCCGCGGCATTGCCCTCTGCCGAAGCAAGTGCGTCCGCTGCCGGCAAGAGCGCGTCGAGCATGGTGCGGTCACCCGGTTGAGCCCCACCGAGTGCCATGACGCCCTCACAACCGGCCTGCATGGCATGCGCCCATGCCATGGGGTCTGCGGGATTCGCTTCAGCCGCCATGGCCGTGGCCGCGCGCAGGACGAAAATGGAATAGAGCGGGCCGGATGTGCCTCCCAGAGAGCGACGCAAAATCCCCGATATCTGCGCCAGTGCCTTCGCGGGATCGCTCAGGGCAAGGGAATCGAATGCCTGTTCGACGCTCGTCGCGCCGCGCGCAAGGCTGATGCCGAGATCGCCATCGCCGACGGCGCTATCCAGCCTGGTCAGCTCCGGTTCGGCAGCTTGCAGCGCCTGGATCACCGCGCGGATCGCTTGTCCGAAGTGGACGCCATGCTCGTCATCGGACCACGACTGGCCCGTAATCGGCTGTTCGCCGGCAATCGAGACTGCGGACGCAACCTGAACTTCGCTGGCCGGCAATGTCGGCGCTGTCCATGCCGGAGCTTCGCTGGGGCTCAACAATCGTGTGCTGCGCAAAGGGTCAAGGCGCATGACGGAAAGAGAGCACCCCGCCATTTCCAGTGCACTCAGGAACGTACCGGAACTCACCGCCTTTACGGATATTCCGGCTGCGGCCAGGTGTCGTAAGGCACCTCGCGCTGCTATCGCAAGTTCCAACGCGGGCGTACCGCCAAGGCCATTGACGATCAGGGCGACCTCGTCACCTGCCTTGAGATCACCGTGCCGCATGATGGCAGACAACATTTCGCCCAGCATCGTATCGACGGGAGCGATTGCCGTTCTGCGCACACCGCTCTCACCATGGATGCCAAGGCCGAATTCCACCTCATCCTCGCCCAGCTCAAATCCCGGGCGGCCAGCGGCCGGAACCGTGCAAGACGTGAGGCCCAGCCCCATCGAGAACACATTGTCGGCCGCCGCCTGCGCCTCGAGACGGACTTCGTCCAACGGCCGTCCCGCTTCCGCCGCAGCTCCAGCCACTTTGTGCACGAACACCGTCCCGGCAATTCCCCGTCGACCGACGGCGCGATTCTCGTCTCCCAGGGCCACATCGTCGCCGACGATCACCACATCGACCGGGATGCCGTGCGTCCGGGCGATCTCCGCCGCAAGCCCGAAGTTCAGCTTGTCGCCGGTGTAGTTCTTGACAATGACCAGCACGCCCGCCGGGCCGCCGACGGTCAGGATCGCCTTGAGCACCGCGTCAACGCTGGGCGAGGTGAAGACCGGACCGGCTACGGCCGCCGTCAGCATGCCCTGGCCCACGTAGCCGGCATGGGCGGGCTCATGGCCGGAACCGCCGCCGGAAATGATCGCAACCTTGCCGGCGGCGCGCAGAGCTTCGTAATCGGCGCGAAGCACCACGGTTTCATCCGGCAGCAGCATCAGCCGGCGATCGGCAAGAGCCAGCCCTTCGACCATATCATCGACGACGCGTGCGGGATCGTTGATCAGCTTCTTCATGACGGATCCTGTTTGAAGTGTCTCAGCGGTGGGCGGCGGCAACCGCGGCGCCATAACCGCGCCGGGCGGCGGCGATCAGCGCAAACGCAACGATTGCGGCCAGGCCGGTAACCAGCGCCAGGGAACGGCCCACGGCAAGGTCAGACTGGAAAACGCGATCGGTCGCGAGCGCCACGAACGTGGGGCCGAAGCCCATGCCAATCAGGTTGATGGCAAAGAGATAGAGGGCGGTAACCTGCCCGCGGAACTCGTTGGGGGTGATGGCGTGAAGGGCCGCTGGCGCTATGCCGGTCGGCACGCCCAGGAAAAAGCTGGTCCAGGCGAGCGCGGCAAGCGCCAGGGCTGGCGAGGAGGCGAGGCCGACGAACGGCACTACCGGAATGACCGCCGCCATTCCCAGAAGCGAAGCGCGCAAGGCGCCATCCGGCTTTCCCGAAGTGGTCATCCGGTCGGCCAGCCAGCCACCGCAAAGAATGCCGGCGCATCCCGAAGTCAGCAGGATCACGCCATAGGCAAAGGCGATGTCCCCGGCGCTCCAGTGGTGAACGCGGATAAACAGGGAAGGTACCCAAGCCGAAAGGCCGTAGCTGATGATGGCGTTGACGCCGAAGCCGATCACGATCGCGAACAGGATTCGCGCCCGGGCGCGAAAGAACGCGAACGTTTCGGCCATATCGGGCAGAGGGTGATCGCCCTTTCTGCGCTCCTGGCGTTTCGGTTCACGGACAAGCAGCATGAGCCCGGCCACGGCCAGCCCCGGAATTCCGACGATCATGAAGGCGGCCTGCCAGGGCCTTACCGTGCCGGCGAGCGGCAGGGTCACCGCAGCTTCCTGCGAGGCGGCGGTGACCGCAAGCCCGCCCAGAATCAGCGCTACGCCCGAACCGACGAAGATGCCCATCGTATAGGCGCTCATCGCCCGGCCGCGGCGAGCGGGGGCGAAGTAGTCCGATATCAGCGAATAAGCAGCCGGGGAAAGCGTTGCTTCGCCCACGCCGACCATGATGCGCGCGGCGAAAAGCTGGTGGAAGGTTTGCGCGAAGCCACATGCGACGGTGGCGAGGCACCACAACACCATGCCACCCGCTATCATGGCCTTGCGGCTGCCACGGTCTGCCCACCTGCCCAGGAACATGCCAAGGAACGTGTAGAAGATCGCAAAGGCGAAGCCGTGCAACAGGCTGATGGCGGTGTCGCTCAGTTGCAGGTCTGCCCGGATGGGCTGGACCATCAGGCTCAATATCTGCCGATCCACGAACGCGATCGTGTAAGCGAGCAGCAGGACGGCTATTACCAGCCACGCGCGCAGCGGGGCGGGATAGCCGCCATCCTCGGCCCGCCCGGCGCCCCGCGCGGCCATGTCAGGCGCGCTCAAGGCGAACCGGCAGGCTGGACAGCCCGCGCAACCAGTTGATGCGCTGGTACGAGGGCTTGCCGGCCAGTTCGATGCGGGCAACCTTGCTGGCAATCGTCGACATCAGAACATCGGCCTCCAGTCGGGCCATCATTTGCCCCACACAGGCATGAATGCCAAACCCGAAGGCCAGATGCCCCGATGTCTTGCGTTCGATATCGAAGCGTTCGGGGTGCGACCACTGACGGGGATCGCGATTGGCGGCGGAAAGGAACAGGATCACCTTTTCTTCCGCGCCGATCCGCACGCCGCCTATATCCACCGCTCGCGTGGTCGTGCGGCCGATATAGGGGCTGGGTGCCCGGTAGCGCAGGCCCTCGTCGAATGCCGCGCGCGCGCGGGTCGGGTCGCCGCGCAATTGCGCCCACGCCTCGGGGTGGCGGGCCAGCGCCTCCAGCGTAAAGCCGATCCCGTTGATCGTGGTGTCCATGCCCGCCGAGATGAAAATGCGGACGAGCAGGCCGGCTTCTTCCTCGGTGATTTCGCCCGTATCGACCGCATCGAAAATCGCGGATCCCAGCGTATCCGGGGCGACGGCATCGCGCCGGCAATTCTCGACAACCCAGTCGAGGATGGGTGTCGCCCGCTCCAGCGCGGCGCGATACAGGTCGTTCTTCTCACCCATCGCATTGAAGTTGAGTTCGGAATAGATGAGCAGATTGCGGCGGTTTTCCTTGCGGAAGCCCACCGCGTCGGGCAGCGCCGCGAATGGAAAGGCCTCCGCCAGATCGGCGACGAGGTCGACCTCGCCGCGATCGAGCGCCGCATCCACAATGCTTTCGGCCGTCGCCACGAAGTCCGCCTTGAGTTTGCGGAGTACGGCGGGGGACAGAATACGGCTCAGCAACCGGCGATATTTGCCGTGCTCCGGCGGATCGTTCTCGAGAATGAGGCTCGGTTGCCTCCAGTTGCCCTGTTTCCGGATGTTGGTGAAACCGGTGCCCGAAGCAGAGGAGAACGTCTCCCAATCCGAAAACACCGCGTGGACATCGGCGTGGCGGCCCACGGCCCACACGCCGTGCCGCGCAAGATAGACGGCGGGCGCCGTTTCCCGAACCAGATCGTCGTATTGATCGGGCGCCGCCATCGCGTCGGCGGAGAACAAGTCGAAATCGAGCGTCGGCGCGCTGGAGGCGTCGGTCATGGACATCCTGTCGAGAGTATCGTGGCCGGATGCCATGCCGATGGCCTGCGAGCACAGTGCGCAAACGGCTCCGACACGACATCCTCTTGCCATTTAGTTTACATAGCAACTTATGATTGTCAATCGCGACGGATGCGGACCGGCTTGTACTCAGCGGCGGAAGCCCCCAAAAGAGATGGCATGAACCAGCCCTCCAAACCTTCCTCGCGCAAGGTAATCGACCGTCATCTTTATGTTCCGCACTACCTGGTCGTTCTGGCCAACGGCATGGAGCGCGGACAGTCACGCATCTATCTGAAGCATTTCGGAATCGGCATCAACGAAGCGCGAATCATCACCGTCATCGCGCACAGCGGCCCGCTCACCGCGGCGGAGATTTCCGAAATTCTCGTGATGAACAAGTCTATTACGAGCCGTTCCATGCAAGTTCTCGAAGGCATGGGGCTGGTTAGCATTGGCGATTCGAAGCGATCGCGGCCGATCCAGCTGACGGACGAGGGCTATGCCCTTCATGACCGGATTGTCGCGGTTTCGCTGGCTCGCGAGAAGCTGATGCTCGATGGCTTCTCTCCGAACGAGAAAACCATCGTGCTGGGCTATCTCGCGCGCATGTTCAACAACATGGAGCTGGCCAACGCGATCGATCCCCTGGAAGTCGAGCGAGAGGTCCGCCCGACAGCACGACAATCGCCTTGACATAGGTTGCTATATAAACCAATAGCGCTCCCGACAATTCGCCATGAGAGCGATGTGGAGGGGAATTGCATGTATGCGTGATCGATAGACTGACCACATTCCGGAGCTCGCCGGCAGGCGTCTCCTCTCCATCCATCTCATGATCCGGTTCAAACAACGGCGCCGTTCGGGTGCCGGCGGATCGGCGTGTCCGGCGGCGACGCTGCATGCTCCGCAAGCCCAGGGAGAACATCAATGTTTCGCAATTTCAGCTCGCGTGCGCGGCGCGCGCACGTTTTGGCAAATGCCAGCCTCGCGGCGGTCGCTCTTGTCGGCTGGACGCCAGCGGCTTCGGCCCAGGAAGCCGCCGAGCAACAAGGCGCTGCCGATCCGTCCACCTCGCCCGAAACGACGGGTGAAATCGTCGTGACGGCGCAGTTCCGCGCCCAGAATCTCCAGGACACCCCGCTGGCTATCACGGCCGTGGACGCCGCTTCGATCCAGAACCGTAACCTCGGCAGCGTGGTGGACGTGGCAGCGGCAGCGCCCAACGTGAATATCCGCCCTGGCGGCTCCGCCTTCGGCCCGGCCGCACAAGTCTACATCCGCGGTATCGGTCAGTACGACAGCAGCTTCGCGTTCGAACCGGGCGTTGGCATGTACGTCGATGACGTGTTCCACGGCACCTTGCTGGGTTCGATCTTCGACCTGCTCGACCTTGATCGTGTGGAAATCCTGCGCGGCCCGCAGGGGACACTGGCGGGCAAGAATTCGATCGGCGGCGCGGTAAAGCTCTATTCGGCCAAGCCCACCGGCAGCGGCACCGGCTATGTCGAGGCGGGATACGGGGCGTTCAACCGCATTGAACTGAAGGGCAGCGCCGATTTCGCGCTGGTGCCCGACAAGCTGTTCGTCCGCGTATCGGGCGTTTCGAAGACGCGGGACGGCTATCTGACCCGTCTGGACTACGGCTGCCTCAACCCGGCCAGCGGCGTTCCGGCGGCGACCACCGGCGCGGATTGCAAGCTCGGCAAGGAAGGGGGCCAGAACATGCAGGCGGGGCGTCTCGCCCTGCGCTGGCTCGCCACCGATAAGCTCGAGGTGAACCTGGTGGGCATGGTAACCGAAGACCATTCGGAAATCGGTGCCAGCAAGCTGCTGTCGCTGACCACCACCGCTTCGATGCCTGCGGGTACGAATCCGGCCCAGTTCATCACCGGCCCCAATTCCTATACCAACTACGCCACGTATCTGAATCTGCCCTTCACCGACGCCACCGGCAGCCACGGCGCCACCTACATCCCGCCGGTCAGCAAGGTCAGCGGACGCGAAGTCTATGGCACGATCGATTACAAGTTCGGCGATGGTCTCGCGCTCAAGGCGATCTCGGCCTACCAGCGCTACAAGGGCAGCTATGGTTCCGACCTCGATCTCACGCCATACTCCACCAATTCCGCCAACTACATCTACGATCACGAGCAGTTCACCCAGGAATTGCGCCTCAGCGGATCGTCTTTCCAGGACAAGCTGGAATGGACCGTCGGCGGCTTCTACTACAAGGCGACGAGCAAATTTGGCGGCGTGACGTTCATCGCGCCCGGCACGGCGACCCAGAACTTCTATGTTACGCGCGACCGCATTCCAGCCCGCAGCGTTTCGGCCTTCGCGCATGCTTCGTACAAGCTGACTGACGCGCTGACGGTGACGGGCGGCATCCGCTACACCGACGACAAGAAGACCTATACCTACGGCCGCCTCAATCCCTACGACGTGTCCCAGCCCGCCTATACCGTGGCTGGCGCGATCAATGGCGTCACCGGCCGGTTTGCCAAGACCCGCTGGGATTACCGCGCCAACATCGATTACCGCTGGTCGCATAACGTGATGACTTACGCGCAGTTTTCCACGGGCTACAAGGGTGGCGGCGTCAATCCGCGTCCGTTCGCGCCGGAACAGGCTGTCTCGTTCAATCCCGAAACGCTTACGGCCTGGGAAATCGGCGCCAAGACCGATTTCTTCGACCGCGCGCTCCGCGTGAACATTTCCGCGTTCATCAACAAATACAAGGACATCGTTTTCACCAACGTTTCCCCCACGGTCAACAGCGTGACCAACGCCACGCCGGTCAATGCGGGTGACGCGGACATGAAGGGCGTCGAAGTCGAAGTGACCGCCCGCCCAGTTGAAGGGTTGACTATCGACGCTTCGGGCAGCTGGCTCGATTTCCAGCTGACCCGGATCGGTGCCACCGGGGCAACCATCCGGGGCATCACGCTGGGCAACAAGGCACCCTATGCGCCGGAATGGAAATTCGGCGCGGGCGTCCAGTACGCCTTCGCAGTGGGAGATGCGGGGACGATCACGCCGCGCGTGGACGTGAATTACCAGTCCTCGTTCTTCTCCAATATCGACAACAATCCGCTGGCCAAGGTCGATGGCTATGCGATCGCCAACGGCCGTTTGACCTTCGAGGACGCATCGCGCGACTGGCAGTTTTCGGTTTCGGTGACCAACATGTTCAACAAGTTCTATTACCTGAACAAGATCCGTTACCCGATTGGCATCGTCGTGGGGCAGCCAGCCCTGCCGCGCGAATGGAAAGTCAGCGTTCGCCGCAGTTTCTGAACAGGGCGGGGCGGTGCTGGAAAGGCACCGCCCTGCAAAAAAAACCAAGACGTCACCCATCGCCAGGTTTGAGTAGCCACCCGATGGCCGGACGGCCGTTATGACAGTGCTATTTCGGCCCTGCGGCCTTTGGCCGACGGTTGCCGACAGGTTATCGGTCAGCTCTCCACCTTCGGGATTACCGGCATCAGCAGATGCGAGTCGTGCTTCGGCCCGATGTGGATGATGTGGCGACCGGCGTTGCGCGTGCGCTCGTGGCGCGCGAACGGCAGGAACGGCACGCCTTCGGCGTAGATATCCGCGCCCTTGATCACGATCCTTAGCGTTTCTCCTGCGTGAAAAAGCGTGGAGGATGGCCAGATCTCGATGTCCACCGGCACGATTTCGCCCGGCGCCAGCCGCTGTTCGCGAACGTGGGTGTGGAACGGTTGCAGCGGTGTGCTTCGGACCGGGTCGGTTTCACGGTGACTGGCCCGAAGCCAGCCGAGCGCGACCGGTCCATCTTCGAAGAACGCATAGAAGGTCTGGCCAAGCGGCTGCCCATCGCGATCGAGTTTCTGCACCGCCACGAACAGGTCCATGTCGTCGGACCCTTCGGCCTCCACCCACAGGCGCAGGCTGGCGTGGCCGGTCAGTTCCGTGTCCGTGGCGAAACGGTGATCGAACACCGCTTCACCTTCGTTGGCATCATACGCGATCGTCGCGGGGCCATCGGGGCGATCCGCGCCCAACGTGCCGTCCGCCCACAGCCACAGCGGCGTCGGCACCGTGCGGGCAAGGGGCCATTCCCGTTCGGCGCGCTCCACCGCTTCGCCGTGCCGTTCGCGTACCTCGATGCGGACCGGCGGCCACGCCGCCACGGCGGTCTGCCGGCCTTTGAGGAAGTGATCGAAGAACGCTTCGCGTCGGGCCTGGCTCTGCGCCAGATAGTAGTGCGCCCACTTCTTCTGACCATGCACGTCCAGCCATTTCTGCGGACTGGACATAGCCTTGAAGGCTTCCAGCGTGCCGCGCGTGTGCAGCCCCTGGTCGGACCAGCTGGCGACGACCCACGCCGGCGTGCGGATCGCGGCGAGGTCGATCTCCTTCGAATGCCAGAAGGCATCCATCAGCGGATGGGCCAGCGCGTTTTCCCACGTGTCTTCAGTCTGGTTCAGCGAGAAGCGGATGTTGTCGGACGCGCGCGGCAGGAAGCCGGTTTCGAGTATGCCGCCGTGATAGGCGAATTCGCGATACCAGTCGGTGAAGCCTTCCCACGGGTTGATGGCGGCGAGCGCGGGCGGGTTCAGCGCCGCGACCCAGAACTGGATCGCCGCCAGGTAGGAAACGCCGGTCATGCCGACCTTGCCGTTCGACCACGGCTGATCGGCGAGCCAGTTGATCGTATCGGCGCAATCCTTGGCCTCGACCGCGCCGTTGTGGTGGAAATCGCCTTCGGACAGCCATGCGCCGCGGGGATCGACGACGACCACGGCATAGCCAAGCGCGCCCCATTTGACCGGGTCAGCCCCTTCGAACGGCGTCAGCGGCGAAAGCCATTCCGGATTTACGCCCGATCGCGGCCAGAATACCTGGTTGGACTGGGCGTGCTTGCCATAGGGGCTCCATGACAGCAGCGCCGGCAGGTCGGCTTCGCCGCGCGGACCTTCCGGCCGGTAGACATCGGCGTAGATGCGCACGCCATCGCGCAGCGGGATGGCGACGTTGCGTTCGATCACCAGCCCCGCCTCGTGGCGCAGCGCGTAATCGATCGGCGGCAGCGGCGGCTTGTTCGGCGCGGTGTGCGGGTCGACGCCAGGGCGCATGATCGGGGCGAAACCGGAGCCCGGCACGATCACAGCGCCACGATGTCTTGGCTGCGGACCCAGCGATAGTCGGGGTTCTGCCCGTCGATCACCGCCCGGGTGTCGCCCGGCACGGAAGGTGCGATCCCGCGCAGCCGGCCCAGTTCAATCGAGATGGTGAAGGCATATTCGCACTGCGGCGCACATTGGTGTGGGGCGGTCACGCTCGTCCTCTCCTGCGGGCTGCATCCAGTTATTGATTAATCACTGCCGCTAGTTGTTGATATATCTACAACCTGCGCGTGACAAGACGGTTTCAGTCGGGTATTGGTCGTGTCATGGACAGGGCCACCCCGCCGGATGACGATCCGACGCTTCGCGCTTCCGAACGGCGATGGAAGCTGTTCGGGCAAAGCCATCTTCCCTATCGCATCCTGCTACTGGCCAAAATGATCGACCGGGTCACATCGCAGCACGTGCGCGAAAGGGCGGCGATGTCGCTGGCCGAATGGCGCGTGATTTCGCACGTCGAGCTGATGGGGCGGTGCAGCGCCAGCGAAATTGCGGACGCCGCTTTCGTCGACCGGGCCGAGGTCAGCCGGGCCGTGGGCGTGCTGGAAGGGCGGGGCCTGATCCAGCGCGAACCCCACCCGCGCAACCGCAAGAGCAGCCTGATTTCGCTGACCGAGGAAGGCAAGCGAATCTACGCCTCCGTGCGCGAGGAGCGCAGCGGCATGTACGAGGACTGGCTTGGCGATCTTTCGGCCGACGAGCGCCGGCAGCTCGATATCGAGCTGCGCAAGGTCATGCGCCGGGTCGTTCTCGCCAACCCGGATATTCTCTGACGCGAACAAGGCGCCACGGTCTGGTGCTTTCCGGCCGTCGGTGGCACAAGGCGGGATGCTTCCCCACACACGAGCAATCATCGCCGCAACGGCCCACGCCTTCATGTTCGGCCACAAGGTTGCAGGCGTGCATGACCACGAATCCGGACAGGATCTGCGTATCGCTGCGGAAGTGCGGGGCGATAGAATTCAGGGCAGGGATGGCGATCGATCGTCGACGTTCGGCGGGACGCGGTCGGAAATCCATGATGCCGCCGACAACGCGTTCGTGTCGCTGGAGATCGACGGCAGGAACGCGCGTGGCTTTGATCGCGCGTCATCCAGCCATTATTCGCTGACGGTCACGGATCAGGTGGTGCAACTTTACGATCATTCGGCAGGCGCGTGGTTCGCCTTCAGCATCCAGATCGTTTGAGGCCGCGGATTCTGCCCTGGCGCTGATCCGTGATCGCCTGATGCCGTCACTTTCGAACCGAACGCATCACGGGCGGGCAAACCACACGTGGACCTGGCTGGTGCCGGTGGCGTTCTCGTAGTCGGAATAACGCACGCCCGGCCAGGTCCATTCACGGCCGCCACAGGCGCCCGCCATCATCAGGTAATGGCCAAAGCGCGCTTCGGGCACGTGCTTGAGGAATTCGGGCATGGTGTCGATGACCGAGGCATGATCGCCCCTGTAGAACCATTCCAGCCGTTCGAGATCGGCCTCGCGCGCTTCCGGGCGGCTGATGTGGATCGGGTCGGAGGCCTCGTGGAGATGGAGTACGGACAGCGGCCAGAAGCGGTGGCTCATCGATCCGCTGGCCAGCAGCAGCACGCGGCGGTCCGACGCGGCGATGGCCTGGCCGATGCCCTGGCCGACGGCAAGGAAATCGGGCGTTTCGCCGGTCTGCGCGCAGCTTACCGAAAGCCATTCCTCGCCCGCGTGCAGATAGTGGGCGAGGTTCACCGTGGGATAATGGATCGGCAGGCAGGGATCGGCGATCGCGTTGGTGCGCACGCCGCAGGCGGTGGCGCGTTCCGCGATGGCACCGGCGAGAGCGGGATTGCCTTTCAGGTCATAGGGCACCTGGCTCATCCCGCGCGGCAATTCGTCCGAGGTAAACAGGCCGGTGCGGTGCTCCTGCCCGCTGACGCAGAATTCGACGGTGGTGAACCAGTGGGAATCGAGCACGATCACCGTGTCCGGCCGGATCGCGTCCATCACTTCGCTGCGGAAGCGGTGCAGGCCGGGAACGAGGCTGATCTCCTTGCCCTCATTCAGTTCGTAGCGGTCTTCCTGCGACAACATGATGGTGGGGGCGTGGGCCAGCAGCGCGGCACCGACGATTTCTCCCATGGGGCAATCCTTTCCGTATGAACGCGCCGTTCCGCGCGTCAAATCACCATGCTTCTTTCCGGCAATCAGGCCCGCGCAGCTTGGCCGTTTTGGCCAAGTCGGGGCGGGGGACCGTCCCTATCGTCAGGAGCATGGAAACTTATCCGTTCTCCCGCTCGCAAGACGCCTTCGTCGACCTGTCATCGCAGGATGCCTTCAACGAAGGCGCGCCTTTCGCCACCTTCGACCGGCTGCGCCGGGAAGACCCGTTCGCGTGGACGGACATGTCCGATGGCGGGAAGGGCTTCTGGAACGTGGTGCGCCACGCCGATCTGCTGGAACTGAACCGGCAGCCCGACCTCCTTTCGTCGGCCAGCGGCATCCGCATGGAGGACCAGTCGCCCGAGGAATACGAAGCACGCAAGACCTTCCAGGAAACCGATCCGCCGCAGCATCGCGCCTTCCGCGCGCTGGTTTCCAAGGCCTTTTCGCGCTCGACCGTGGCAGGGTACGAGGAAGCGATCCGCCGCATCGTGACCGAACTGCTCGACGAGGCGCTGGAGGCGGGCGAATTCGACGCGGTCGATGCCATCGCCCGGCGGCTGCCGATGCAGATGCTGGCGCAGATCATGGGCGTACCCGCCGACGATGCCGCCTGGCTGGTGGAAAAGGGCGATGCGCTCATTTCCAATTCGGACCCCGACTATACCGACTTCGTGATCGACAAGGTCGATACCGACGAATACCGGCTGCTGCCGTTCCGTTCGCCGGCGGCGGTCGAGCTGTTCGACTACGCCAACGATCTGCTCGACCGGATGGACGCAGGCGAGCAGATCGGCGTGCTGAATCTGGTGCGCGAGGAAACCAGCCACGGCACGCGAATGCCGCGCGACGAGTTCCGCAACTTCTTCTGCCTTCTGGTCGCGGCGGGGAACGACACTACCCGCTATTCGATCGCGGCGACGCTGCATTCGCTGGCGAACAACCCGGCCCTGCTGGCGCAGCTGCAGCAACCCGATTTCGCGCTGTGGGACGAAGCGACCGACGAGATGATCCGCTGGGCGTCGCCCACCTCGCACTTCCGCCGCACCGCCACGCGTGATTTCGATTTCCACGGCAAGGCGGTGAAAGCCGGGGACAAGGTGATCATGTGGTTCCTTTCGGGCAACCGCGACGAGACCGCGATCCCCGATCCCTACCGGCTCGATCTGACCCGGCCGCGTAACCCGTTCCTTTCGTTCGGACAGGGCGGGCCGCACATCTGCCTCGGCATGTGGCTGGCCAAGCTGGAAGTGAAGATCGTGCTGCAGGAACTGGCGCGGCGGGTGAAGGCGATCGGGCAGACCGCCGATCACCGCTATCTGCGGTCCAACTTCATCCACGGAATCAAATACCTGCCGGTCAGGGTCGAAAGAAAATGAGGGCACCTGCGTGAACAGAATAGTGCCTGGGGAGATTGCAGCCATGACCGAACTCGCCGCCGGCGATCGCGTGAGAATCCTGTTCGCCGACCAGCTCAATCTGGCGCGCGGCAAGTACGTTCCGTCCAGCGAGGCGCGGAAGGGCCACGCGCGCCTGTGTGTTGGAACCTATGCGGTTACATATAGCAAGGCGCTTGTACCGGCTCCCGGTGGCGGCCTGCTCGATGGCCTGCCCGACATGGAAGCGCGGTTCGATGCCAACGATCTGCGCCCGGGCTGGGAAGCCGGCACCCAGATCGCGCTGGCCGACCTTCATTTCCAGGGGGAGCCGTTTCCGCTGTGCGGGCGCAGTGCGCTCAAGCGCGCGATCGACGGCTGGCGCAAACACGGGCTGGAACCGATGGTGGGCATGGAGCTGGAAGCCTATATCTTCCAGCGCGGCCCGAACGGCGAATGGGTGCCCTATGAAACGCCGGGCGCCTTCGTCTATGGCACCGGTCCTTTCACCGATCCCGCCGGGCTGATCGACGATATATGGACCATGGCCGCGCGCTGCGGCTTGCCGATCGAATCGATCAACGCCGAATTCGATGCGCCGCAGTTCGAACTGACGCTGCGCTATGCCGACGCGCTGCGCGCCGCGGACGACGTGTTCCTGTTCCGCCAGATGGCGCGCGAACTGCTGATCCGGCGCGGCTACCTGCTCTCGTTCCTGCCCAAGCCCTTCGCCGAAAAGAGCGGCAGCGGGCTGCACTTCAACATCAGCTTCACCGAGCATTCGGGCCGCAACGCCTTCGCCGACGATGTCGCCAACGGCGAACCTTCCAGGCTGATGGCGGGCTGCATCGCCGGCCTGTTGCAGCACCACGAGGCGCTGGCGGCGATCATGGCGCCGCTGACCAACAGCTATGCGCGGCTGCAACCGGCCAGCCTTTCGGGCTACTGGGCGAACTGGGGCATCGATCACCGCTCGGTCACGGTGCGCGTTTCGGCGGAAACCGGCGCGGCGGCGCGGATCGAGCATCGCCTGGCCGATTGCGCGGCCAGCCCCTATTTCGCGCTGGCGGCGGCCTTGCAGGCGGCGTTGCTGGGCTACGAGAAGGGTTATGAACTGCCCGCGCGCGAGACCAACGACGGGCTGGAAACCACGGTCACCGATCGGCACACGCCGCATTCGCTGCCCGACGCGCTCGATGCGCTGGAAGCCGATACGGTCCTGACCGAAACGCTCGGGACCGAACTCGTCGCCAATTTCATCGCGATCAAGCGGCAGGAAGTGCTCGAACTCGAAGGCAAGTCCGAAGCCGAGCAGATCGCCTATTACCTGCACTTCATCTGAGGGTCCTGCCGGCCATGCGTGAGCGCGTTTCGATCGAGGGCGTGGATGTCTCGCCCGATCACTTCATCGATGGCCGCCGGGTCGCGTCGGCCGAAACCTTCGAAACGCGCTGCCCGTTTGACTGGGATCGCAAGCTGGCGGACGTTTCGCGCGGGGACGCCGGCACCGCCGCATTGGCGGTTGATGCCGCCACGCGCGCGTTTCCGGTCTGGTCGGCGATGTCAGCGGCGGAGCGGGGTGCGATCCTGCATCGCCTGGCCGATCTGATCGATGCCAACATCGAACGGCTGGCGATCGTGGAATGCATGGACATGGCCATGCTGCACGAAAGCCTGCGCCTGCGCGTGATCGCGCGCGGCGCGCTGAATTTCCGCAACTACGCCGATCTTGCCACCGACTATCGCGAGCGTGTGTGGTCCTCGCGCGGCACGGCCAACCGGGTGATCCGGATGCCGTCCGGCCCTTCGGTGATCATCACGCCGTGGAACGCGCCGTTCATGCTGTCCACGTGGAAGTGCGCGCCGGCGCTGGCGGCGGGCAACACGGTGATCCTGAAACCCGCCGAATGGTCGCCGCTATCGGCCTCGGTGCTGGCGGACCTGATCGAGCAGGCGGGCTTCCCGCCGGGCGTGTTCAACATCGTGCAGGGCTTCGGCCGCGATCTGGGTATGGCGCTGGTCAGCGACCCGCGCGTCAAGCGCATCAGCTTCACCGGCTCGGTGCCCACCGCGCGGGTGATCGGCCGCGCCGCCGCGGAAAACATCGTGCCGTTCACCGCCGAGCTTGGCGGCAAATCGCCGCTGCTGGTCTTTGCCGACGCCGATATCGATGCGGCGGCGAAGAAGGCGGCGGGGCAATACGATGACAGCGGCCAGGTCTGCATGGCCGGTACGCGCATCATCGTGGAGGAGAGCGTGCGCGAGGAGTTCCTAGAACGCTTCCACGCCTATGCCGACGCTCATGTCCTCGGCGACAGCCGCGATCCGGCGACGACGATGTCGGCGCTGATCCACCCCGACCACGTCGCGCGGGTGATGGGCTTTATCGACCGCGCGCGCGCAGCGGGCGATACAATCGTGCGCGGCGGCAAGCTGTGGCGCGAAGGCGCGAACTTCATCGAACCGACGCTGATCGTGCCGCGTTCCAACGATAGCGAAGTGGTGCAGAACGAAGTGTTCGGCCCGGTGCTGACATTCCAGACCTTCAGGACCGAGGAGGAAGGCGTCGCGCTGGCCAATTCCACCGCCTATGGCCTGTCCGGCATCGTCTATACCGGCGATGCTGCCCGCGCCGAGCGCGTGGGCCGCGCGGTGCGCGGCGGCACGGTCTGGGTCAACACCTTCCTGGTGCGCGATCTGACCGCGCCGTTCGGCGGCATCGGCATATCGGGCCTGGGCCGCGAAGGCGGCGACTACGCGCTCGATTTCCACTCCGACCTCAAGACGCTGCAGATCCTGGAGGGCAGCGTCTGAGGCGCTGGTCTGCCCCATTGTTCGATTGCAAGAGAAAGGCTCCCGCTCCATCCGGAACGGGAGGCTTTCTCGTATGCGTCCGCAATGGGCAGCGACCTGTCACATCCGGTTGCGCCGCCGGAGCGTGGTTCCCGCCTTCCACGAAACGCCCACTTCGTGCCAGTAGCCGGCGATCTTTTCCTGCGGCGCGATGTCGAGCAGTTCCTCCACCGGGGAATCGAACAGCGACAGGTCGAAATCGCCCTTGAAGCAGCGGCCGAAGTCGACGTCGTAGCTGGCCATCGTCACCACTTCGTCGAGGCTGTCGGTGCCGTCGGTTTCGATCGAGGGCATCCAGCGGTTGTGCGCCATGGGCAGGCCGTTGACGAAGCCGGGCTTCTCCGCCGTATCGGTGATGGTGAAGCGGCCTTCCGCCAGGCGCCGGTCGAAGGCCGCCAGCGTCACGCCGAACGTGCCGCCCGGCTCCAGCCGGGGGCCGGCCTTGCCGACCACCACCGGGCGGCTCATGTGAATCGAGCCGAGCTTCTTGGGATAGCCCTGGTGCTGCCCGCGCAGCACCGCGAATTCCTTGTCCACCCAGATGTAGATGCAGCGCGAATAGTGCTTGCCCTCGAACTTGCAGCGGACGACGAAAAACATCTCCTTGTACTGCACGCGCACGGGATCGAGCAGGTGGCCTGGCTCCTCGCTCACGCTCTGCCAGTCGGCCCAGATCGCGGCGACGGCGCCGGGGTCCTCGTCGGCCGGTTCGAAGCCTTCGGGCAGGAGCGCCGCAACCCTGGCGGGATCGGTCCGGTATTCCAGCGTGATCAGCTCGCCTGAATAGTGCCATGGCACCGGCGGCACGATCGAGGCCTTGCCCGATGGCGTGCGCGGATAGAACAGACCCTTGAGACCAGACATGACGACTCCCCGTGGCGATTGCGGCGGTTCTATGCCGTGCAGCCCGGCGCAACTTGGCCAACTCGGCCAATCCCGCCCGCCCGGCATGTCGCTAAAGCCGGTGCAACAGCCAGGGAGTTCCTCATGACCGTCGAGTACCGCCGCATCCTTCTGGATGGCTATCCGATCCTCACCACCCGCCAAGGCGATCTGCTGGTGACGCGCGACGGCCGCTCGATCGGGGTGGACGATGCGGTGCATCTGCCGCCCTGCAATCCCAGCAAGATCGTGTGCGTCCACCTGAACTACCACAGCCGCGTCGACGAGTTCATTACCAAGCTGCCGGCCGCGCCCACCTATTTCCACAAGCCGCCCACGGCGCTGAACACGCACAAGGGTGACGTGGTCCGCCCCGAGCGGTGCAAGTGGTTGAACTACGAAGGCGAGATCGCGATCGTCATCGGTCGCACCTGCCGCAATATCGCGCCGTCCGAAGCGGGCGACTACATCGCCGGCTACAGCGTGGCGAACGATTACGGCCTGCACGATTTCCGCGATACCGACGCCGGATCGATGCTGCGCGTGAAGGGATCGGACACGCTCTGCCCGATCGGCCCCGGCCTGGTGACCGGATGGGATTTCCACGACAAGCGCATTCGCACGTACGTCAACGGCGAGCTTCGGCAGGACGATACCACCGCCAATATGGAATGGGACATGCACTATCTGGTCGCCGACATCGCGCGGACGATCACGCTGGAGCCGGGCGACGTGCTGCTTTCGGGCACGCCGGCGAACAGCCGCCCGGTGCAGCCCGGCGATCTCGTGGAGGTCGAGGTCGAGGGGCTGGGGCGCCTGGCCAACCGGATCGTCCATGGACCCACGCCGATCCGCGACGATTGCGGCGCGCAGCCGACCGAATCCGAGGAAGTCATCTCCACCGCGATGGGCGGCGACTGGGAGTTCCGGGGCAAGCGCGCGGCGGGCGGACAGGGCGCGCAGTTCTACGAATCCCGCCTGGACGAGAAGAAGTAGGCGCGCGATGGCCGACACCACCCGGTTCTACATCGGCGGCCGCTGGGTTGCGCCGCACGGGGCCGACCGCGCGCCCGTCATCAACCCGGCGGACCTTTCCACCGTTGCCGAAGTCGCGCTGGGCAATGCCGACGATGCCGAAGCCGCGATCGAGGCGGCGCGCGCGGCATTCGGTTCGTGGTCGCAGGTGCGGCCGGCCGAACGGCTGTCGCTGATCCGGGCGATCCATGAAGCGCTGATCGCCCGCAACGACGAGATCGCGGACGCGATCTCGGCCGAGATGGGTGCGCCGCAAGGTCTGGCCCGGCGAGCGCAGGCCCCTTCGGGACCGCAGCACTTCGGCGAGGTCATCCGCGTGATGGAGACGTTTGCGTTCGAGGAGCCGCTCGGCACCACGTTGCTGCGGCACGAACCGATCGGCGTCTGCGTGCTGATCACCCCGTGGAACTGGCCGATGAACCAGATCGCCACCAAGGTCGCCCCGGCGCTGGCGGCGGGCTGCACGATGGTGCTCAAGCCAAGCGAACTGGCGCCGATCGACGCCGCGATCCTGGCGGAGGTGATCGACAGTGTGGGCGTGCCGCCCGGCGTGTTCAACCTCGTCCACGGCACCGGACCGGGCATTGGTGACGCGCTGACGCGGCACCCGGACGTGGACATGGTCTCGTTCACCGGATCGACCCGCGCAGGCGTGGCGATCTCAATGAATGCCGCGCCTACGGTCAAGCGCGTGGCGCTGGAACTGGGCGGGAAGTCCGCCAATATCGTGCTGCCCGATGCCGATCTGGCAAAGGCGATCCCCGCCAGCGTGCGCGGCTGCATGGGCAACAGCGGGCAGAGCTGCAATGCACCGACGCGCCTGCTTGTCCCGCGCGCGCGCCTTGCCGAAGTACACGCGCTGGCCGCGCAGGCGGCCGATGCGCTGAGCGTGGGCCTGCCTGCCGGCGATCCGTTCATGGGGCCGATCGCCAACGCGGCGCAGTACCGCCGCGTGGTGGGCATGATCGAGCAGGCGATCGCGGAAGGCGCGACGCTGCTCGCGGGTGGGCCGGAGTGCCCGGAGGAACTGAAGCCGGGCCTGTTCGTGCGGCCGACCGTGCTGGGCGACGTCACGCCCGCCATGACCGTCGCGCGCGAGGAAGTGTTCGGCCCGGTCCTGTCGATCATCGCCTACGACACGGTGGAGCAGGCGGTGCAGATCGCCAATGACACGCCCTATGGCCTGTCCGGCTATGTCTGGGGCGCCGATCTCGACGCGTGCCGCGATGTCGCCGCGCGGCTGCGCACGGGCATGGTCCACCTCAACGGCGCTTCGCTCGACAGCGCCGCCCCGTTCGGGGGCTACAAGATGTCCGGCAACGGCCGCGAATGGGGCGTTTACGGGCTGCGCGAGTTTCTGGAAGTCAAATCGGTCTATGGCGGGGCCGCCTGACCGCAAACGATACGGGAAGAGGGGGCTATGGTTGGAGTGATCGTGGAGAACCTCGCCGGCGAGGTCCGGACCATCGACGCGGGCGAAGGCCTGTCGCTGATGGAGGCCTTGCGCGAAAGCGGTTTCGACGAGGTCATGGCGCTGTGCGGCGGATGCTGCTCCTGCGCGACGTGCCATGTCGTGATCGACGATGCCTACGCGGGGTTGCTGCCCGCGATGTCGCCCGACGAGAACGATCTGCTCGACAGCGTGGACGATCGCGCTTCCGGGTCGCGCCTTTCGTGCCAGATTCCGCTGGTTCCGGCGCTCGACGGCATTCGCGTGAGGCTTGTGGCGGAAGGCTAGTCCTTCGGCAGGAAGCGCAGCGACAGGCCGTGGTAGAGCTTTTCGTGGCTGATCGTGCTGGCCGCGAAATCGCCGATCAGCGCGGCGGCCAGCAGCGGCATCATCAGGCCCCGGCTGGCGGTAGTCTCCGAAATGATGATCACGGCCGTCAGCGGTGCGCGGACCACGCCGCTGAAATAGGCGACCATGCCCAGCAGTACCACCGCGCCTGCCGGATAGTCCGGCAACAGGCTGCGCAGCATGTCGCCGATCCCCGCCCCGATCGAGAGCGAAGGCGCGAAGATGCCGCCCGGCAGGCCGGAAACGGCCGTGGCCAGCGTCGCCGCGAATTTGGCCGCGCCAAACCACAGCGGTACATCGCGGCCCTCGATCACGCTGCGCGCCGCTTGATAGCCGGTGCCCCACGTCAGGCCCGTCGCGACGCCGAGACCGGCGACGACCAGCCCGCAGCCCAAGGCCAGCAGCAGCGGCCGCGCGCGCAGCCAGGCCATCGGCGCGAAGCGCGTCGATCCGGCCGACAGCATCAGGTGCGAGAAGCAACCACCGGCGAGGCCGCCCAGCACGCCCGCCACCGGCGTCGCGACGAGCGCCTGCGTGACGTTCAGCGTCTGGCGCATCTCGCCGAAGTAGACGTAGTCGCCGGCCAGGCCCAGGCTGACCATGCCCGCGATCAGCACCGTCGCCATGACCAGCAGCGTGGTGCGCTGTTCGTAGGCGGCAGCCAGTTCCTCGATCGCGAAGGCTACGCCCGCCAGCGGCGTGTTGAACGCCGCGGCCACACCCGCCGCGCCGCCCGCGATATAGACCGAAGCGCGCAGCGGCACCCGCATCAGCCGGTGTGAATAGCCCATGATCGCGGCGGCGATCTGCACGGTCGGCCCTTCGCGCCCCACCGAAGCCCCGAACAAAAGCGCGCCGATCGTCAGGAAGAACTTCACGATCGCCGTGCGCCCGGAGACGAGACCGCCGAGCGCCGCCTCGGGGTCCTTGGTCGCGGCCATGACCTGGGGAATGCCCGATCCCTTGGCCGCGGGCGCAAGGCGCAGGGTCAGCCAGGCGAAGGCGACGAACCCGGCGGGCGTGAGCACCAGCGGCATCCACCACCAGCGCGCGACGATGCCCTGAAAGCCCTCGTTCGCCCTGTCGGCCAGGGCGGCGAACAGCAGCGCGATCAGCCCGATAAGTATGCCGCCGCCCAGCAGCGCCACGCGCCGCCGCCAGATGAACGCTTCCGGCCCGTGGCGGCGCAGCAGAATGCGGACCCGCCGGGGAAGAAAGCGCTGGAGGGGATTCACGACAAGGGCCTTTCCGTTGCCGGCGGCCATCAACGGGTGGAGCCGCCTTGCATTCGCATGGCTCTATGCGGGCGATGGCGGGGGAATGTCCACCCGGCAGGTTGGCATGGCGTGATTTTACAGGGCTTTGGCTTCAGCGATCGGGGTGCCGCAGCAGGCCCGCCTGACTCCAGCGCGCCAGCAATTCGCCCGCCAGCGCAAGGCCGTGGTCCGCTCCCAGCGTCTCGACCAGCTCTTCGCACATCGTCTCGAAGCGCAAGCCAGTGGCGAGGCGGGGCAGCAGGGCCGTTTCCTGCGCATCCATGAGCTGGAAGCAGCATGTGAAATCCTGCCGCCACAGGATCAGTGCGCGAACGTCGCCGCCATGGTCGGCGGGTGGCGGCGCTTCCTCGCGGTTCAGCGCGGCCCAGATATCGGCCGCGTTGGTGGAAAGCGTGAGGAAGGTTGCCGAGGGGACGAGCCGCAGCGTGGCCGTATCCCATGCCACGTCGGGGATGTCGGCCAGCGAGAGCGCCGGGGCGTCGGGCGCGACGAAGGCTTCGGACAGGGCCAGTTCCAGCCGGGCGAGGTCTGCCGTTTCGGGCTGGTCCGGAAACAGCGCGGCCAGCGTGCCCGGCAGGCCTTCGGCATATTCGTCGAGTGTCCAGCTATGCGGGGGCACGGCATCGACATGATGGGCTGCCGCGCTGCGGAAAGCGTCCGCGCCGATCAGGGCCAGCGTCTGCGGATAGCTCTCTTCCAGGCAGTCCATCAACTGCGCGCGATAATTGTTCTGGTAAACGGAAAGACCGCGCCGGTCGGTCAGCGGCAGCCGCTCGCCGGCGCTTTCGTCCGCTTCGGCCAGCCACCGGCTGAAATCGGCCTGTATCGCGCCCAGCCCGGTCGCGTTCGGCCTGGTCGCGATCAGGCCCATGCCACGCTTCCGTTACGCGCGATCGAGCGCGCGACATCCAGTTCGTCGAGGAGATCGGCGAGCGGCGGGATGTTGTCGTCCCGCTCGATCATCACGGCAACGTCGGTGTCGAGCTTGTGCATCACCGTTCCGAACAAGGCCCAGACCGGATCGGGCACGGGCTGGTCGTGCGTGTCGATCAGCAGTTCGCGGCCCTGCGTGTGGCCGGCGAGATGGATTTGGCGAACCTGATCCAGCGGCACACCGGCGATGTAGGCATGGGCGTCAAAGCCGTGGTTCACTGCGCTGACGTGAATGTTGTTTACATCGAGCAACAGGCCGCAGCCGGTACGCTGGCACAGCGCGGCGATGAACTCCCACTCGCTCATCTCCGCGCCGGTGAAGGCGAGGTAGCTGGACGGGTTCTCGATCACCAGCGTCCGCCGCAGAATGTCCTGCGCCTGTTCGACGTTGCGGCACACCACGTCCAGCGCCTCTTCCGTGTAGGGCAGGGGCAGCAGGTCGTGCGAATTGAACCCGCCGGTGCGCGTCCAGCACAGGTGATCCGAAACGAGCATCGGCTCCACCTCGTCCGCCAGCGCCCTGAGCCGCAGGAGGTAGTCGCGATCGATCCCGTCGGCGGACCCGATCGACATCGAGACGCCGTGCAGCGCCACGGGATGCTTTTCGCGCACCCGGCGCAGTACGTCACGCGGGCGCCCGCCAGGGACCATGAAGTTTTCGGAAATGACCTCGACAAAGTCGACCGGGACGTCGCCTTCCAGAAAGTCATGGTAGTGCGGCTTGCGCAAACCCAGCCCGAAACGGGGAGAGAGGGGAGGTGTCATGAGGGGCGCTCTGGCAGGGTTGGTGCGGACCCGCCGGCCGCGCGCGAACGCGCGACCGGCACAGGCCGCAAATCAGCGCGGAGCGGTCAGGCTGCCGCCGGCCTTGGTGCATTCGGCGGCGGTCGTGTCCTTGAAACCCTGACCCTTGCAGTCGTTCATACCCTTGCAGTCATGGTTGCCCGACTTGCAATCGGACTGGCCCTTGCAGGCGTTGATGCCATAGCAGGCGACCTTGGGCGCTTCGTGGTGCTTGGCCAGCGCGGGCGTGCTGCCGGCCATCGACGCGGCGGCGATCAGGGCGGCGGTGGCGGCGAAGCTGATGCTCTTGGTGGACGCTTTCATGGTATTCTCCTGAAGACTTGCCTGAGTGGCAACGGTACTTCGGGCGACCGGCTGCGACGGTTACAGATTTTGCGAGTCACCACCGCAGTAATTTCGGCCCCAGCATCGCCCCCGTCAACGCCGCCAGCGCGATACCGAGCGAATACCAAGTCAGCACGAAAATCGCCGAAACTTCCGGGCAATGCAGGCAATAGAGCGTGGCACCCCAGGCACCCGCCGTCAGCCCCGCCGTGGCCCCCGCCAGCCGCAGCCGCGTGGGCGCCAGACGGCGGAAAGACCACAACAGCCCGCCGAAAATCGGCACCGAGAGCAGAAACACATTGGTCGAGCACACTCTCCAGCTCGCCCCCAGCCACATGGCCAACCATTGCGAGGAAGGCACCGAGGCCAGTTCCTGTACGCTGATCGCCACCAGCCCCAGCACCGGCAGACCGGCCAGCCACAGCCAACCCGTCATTCCTGTATCGGGCCGCGCCAGCCGCGCCGTGGCAAGGCTGGCACAGAGCGCGAGGCTGCCGGTATAGAGCCACTTGATCCAGAACATCGCCCCATGCATCGCCAGCCACAGATCAGGCCGGAAACCCAGCAGTGAACCCACCGCCAGCAGCGTGACCACGCCCCCCAGCATCACGCCCGCCACCAGACGGCGTGACAGGCTATGGCGCGGCACAGGCGGCACATTGGCGGCAAGGGTGGAAATCAGATCCTCGGTCTTCATGTCAAACTGTCCCTGACCTTTTGCGCCAGCGCCTTGAGGCCGCGGTGGACGGAAACCTTGATGTCGGATTCGCCAAGGCCCAGTTGCGAAGCGGCCTCGGCGGTGGAAAGCCCGTCGATCCGCGTGGCGCGGATGGCGGCGGCCTGTTTGGAGGGAATCGTGTCGAGCAGGCGTTCGACATCGGCGGCAGCATCGCTGGCTTGTGCGAACCCTTCGGCATGGAGGATATCCTCCAGACCCTCGATGGTGCAGGTGCGACCAGCTTTGCGAAAATGGTCGATCATCTTGTAGCGCGNNGGCGGGTGTGGACCGCGATCAGCGTCTCCTGCAACAGATCCTCGATGTCGTCATCCTGCCCGCCCATGCGGCGGCGATAGAAGCCGCGCAGCACCGGCACCAGCGCGCGCAGCAGCTGGGCATGGGCCGCGCCATCACCGGCAAGGCCCATCACCATCCATTGTTTCAACGCATCTTCGCTCGGTCGCATAAGGTCACCCCGAGAGCATTACGGCGTCGCACCCGCTCCGGTTACACCATCGCGGCATGGAGCGGAAAAAATTTCGACTTTGCCGGCGTTTCCGGGCGACAATGCTGACACAAGCTAAAAACCTGTTTCAATCCGACACATGCCCCACGCACCGCTGGTCAGACCACAAAAGTTAAGCCAAAGGTAACCATATATTTTAACGCTGCATTACGCAGGCGAAAGGCTTGGAAAACCATGTCGGAAACGGCAGACGGGCGCCTTATGGGCGACGGATATGCATGGACACGCACGCTGATCGTGGCGGGCGGGCTGGTGGCGACGGCGGCAGGTGGCCTAGCCCTGCGCGCGGCGGACGAGCGCGCAGGCACAGCGCATATGCCCCGTGCCGAAGTGCTGGCCGCAAGGCCCGAACTGGCCGCCTCGATCAACGAGGCCTATCGCACCTTGCGCGATCCCTTCGCCGATGCCCGCGCGGTCAGCTTCGATTCCGGCGCCACCACCATCGGCCAGCGCCATCCGGGACAGGGTGGCGGGGTGATGGACAATGCCCCCACCGACCGCCGCTTTGTGATCAAGCGCATCCTGCCCATTGCCGGCCCGATCAAATATGGCGCATGGCATTGGGACGAGGAGGGTGTGCCCGCCGGCCCGCTGGTCATCACGGTGGACCTTGACGCGCGCGTGCTCTCGGTGTTCCGCAACGGTTATGAGATCGGCGCGACCGCCGTGCTGCTCGGCACGCAGGAAAAACCGACCCCGCTGGGCGTGTTCCCGATCCTGATGAAGGACAAGGACCATACCTCCAGCCTCTATGACGCGCCGATGCCCTACACGATGCGCCTGACCGGCGATGGCGTCTCGATCCACGCCACCAAGGTGCAGAACGGCTTTGCCAGCCACGGCTGCATCGGTGTGCCGCTCGATTTCGCCCAAAAAGTGTTCGGCGAGGCCCATGTCGGCGACAAGGTCTATATCACGCGCGGCAAGCAGGTCGGCGTCGGGGATTCGCTGGTCGATTAAGGGCGTGGATTGATCGGGACTCAGGCGCGCCTTTTCGGCGCCTTCATCAACACCCAGCCTTGCGGGCCGGGACGCGCCACCAGACCGCCGATGCTCATCGGTTGGCGTGCCAGCAACGTGTCATAGAGCCGCGCCACCGCCTCGCCGCGTGCCGCTTCGCCATCCATGTCCTCGATGATCCGTGCCAAAACGCGCAGCGCGATGGCGCGCGGCGCGGCGGGGCGATAGGTCACGCCCATCCCCTCGCGCAGCACGCGGGCGCCATATTCGCGCCCCGCCGCCCAGTCCAGTGCATCATCGGCTTCCGCAATATGCCCCGCCGCACGCGCCCATGCGCCCACATCCAGCCAGTCTGCCGACGCCAACGCCTGCCGCACCCGCACGCGATCAAACGCCTCGTTGCGGTTGGACGGATCATCGGCCGCCACCAGCCCCGCCTGCGCTACCATCTCGGCCAGTTCCGCCCGTCGCCAGCCCAGCACGGGACGGATCAGCAGATGATCCGCATCAGGCACCCAACTGCGTTCGCGCACGCCAGCCAGCCCCGCCACGCCGCTGGCGCGGTTGAGCCGCATCACCAAAGTCTCGGCCTGATCGTCGGCATGATGCGCGGTGGCCAGAGCGGCGACGCTTTCGGCCTCCATCCATGCCGCCAGTGCGGCATAGCGCGCAGCGCGGGCCTGCGCCTGTACGTTACCATCCACAACATCGACGCGCAGAATGCGGTGCGGCACGCCGAGCTTGGTGCATACGCGCGCCACATCGGCTGCTTCCGCCGCACTTTCCGGCCGCAATCCGTGGTCCACCGTCGCCGCGCAGACCGTATCGGGCCGCGCTGCGGCCGCCATCAACAACAGCGCCAGGGAATCCGGCCCGCCGGACACCGCGATCCCCAGCTTCAGCGCGGGATCGCGCGTGCCCTCCGGCCAGATCCGCGCCAGATCGCCTATAAAACGAGGGTTTAGTTGCACTGCACCTTCGCGCGGATGTCGGAATAGGCACCCCGCAAGCGCCCGCCCGCCTCGTTGGGATAACCATCGGCAAATTCACCCAGCGCGATGCAGGCGCGGTTGGTGTCTTTCAACTGGATCATCGCGTCGGCCAGATAGAGCAGGCTATCCGCCGCGCGTTCGCCCTTCTTGTTGGCCTGATAGTTTTGCAGGAACCACGGGGCGGCCTCGCGCGGCTTGCCCTCGTCCAGATAGGCGCGGCCCAGCAGATTGCGCGCGCGGCTGGCGCTCTTGTGGGTGGGATATTTGTCGAGATAGAGCTTCAGCTGCTGCTCCGCCTCGGGATAGAACTTGGCCTCCCACAGCTTGAAGCCATAGGTGTATTCATCCTCGGCGGTATCGGCGGTCTGCGGCTTGATGATGGCTTTCACCGCCGCGACGCGTCCGGCGGGGGGCGCCGCGGCCGGCTTGGCAGGCGTGGTTGCCGCAGGCTTGGTAGGGGTAATGGCCACTGGCTTGGGCGTGGCAACGGCGGGTCTGGTTTCGGGCACCAGCTTCACCGGTTCGGGCGCGGGAACGGGCGTCGCAGCCACCGGTGCGGGCGCCGGAGCAGCCTTGGCTTCCAACTGGCGCAGCCGGTTGGCCAGTTCCTCGACCTGCGCGGTCAGCCGCGCGTTCTGCGCCTCGATCGCATCCATGCGGGTGAGCACATCGGTCATCGCCGTGGTGGCGGGCGTGCCATTGGCCGCCGTGGCGCTGGCGGGCACCGCGCCGGGGAACAGTGCCGGATCGCCGCCCGGGAACACCTGACGCTGCAAGGCTTTCACCTCCGCCTCGACCTTGCGCAGGCGCGTATCGGTCGTGTCCTGCGCATGGGCCAGCCCCACAGGCATCAACCCCGCCACAATTGCCAGCACTGCGCCTCCGCGCATCCAGCGCCGCATGTTCACCATCTTGCTTGTGCTCCCGAAACACTCACGTTGCCACACCGCCCCGAACGCGAAGCGGCGCTGGCCTATCGCTGTCTGATGCCCAAAAGCGCGAGCGCTGTCGAGAGCGGCTTATTGCGGAGCGGTGGATGGATTCGTCGCTGCGGCAGGCTGAGCGTTGAGCGCGCGCTGGGCGATGCTAGCCTCGCTGTCGGTGCTGGCCGGACGCGGGCGAGGCTTGAATGCCGGCTTGGGCCTGGCATGGGCTGTGGTGCTGGCCGAGGGGCTCGCTGCGGGAGAGGCCGCCAAGACCGAGGCCGAGGAGGACGGCGATGGCCGGGGCGCTGTGACGGGTTGCGGCTTGGCGCGGGCCAGCAAAGCCTCTGCCGAGATCGGCATGCCCTTCACGGTCTTCTGCTCTTCGGCCAGTTTGGGAATGGGCTGGCCGCCGACCGTGATCGCCAGCTTGTCGGGGCGGCCGGTCCAGATCGTCGGCCCCTGCGCCTCGGCGGGGACGGTGTAGCTCTCGCCCAGCGCCAATTGCTTTTGCAGGATCTGTTGCCCCGCGCTGTCCGAAATCTTGAGCCAGAGCTTGTCCATCTCGGCCGTCAGCACCACCGGAGCCTTGGCGTCAGGCGTAACGCTGGCTTCCGCGCTGGGCGCGGGATCGGGTGTGCTGGCCACCGGCGCGGGCGTTTCCACCGGCAGCAGCGAGGGCAGCGCGTCGCTGGCGGCATGGTTGTTCTGCCACCACACAAAACCGCCAGCCCCCACCACGGCCAGTGCCACCGCCGCCGCCCAGGCAAAGCGCGAGGAGGGAACCCTTGCGGGATCGCCCGGTGTGAAGGCGGGAGGGGCCGAACTGTCATCCTGCGGCGCGGCAGCGGCATAATCGGCGGCTACCGCCGAGGCCACGGCCCCCTCGTCCTCGCCCACTGCGCGGGCGAAGGTCTTGGCAAAGCCCACGGCATAGGAGCGGCCGGGCAGCGCGGCGAAATCACCGGCCTCGATCGATTGCAAATGGCGGGCGGGAATACGGGTGGTGGCGGCCAGATCGGCAATCGACAGACCAGCGGCCTCCCGCGCACGGGCCAGACGCTCGCCTACGCTTGCCGCACCCGACACCTTGCCTTCACCCGCGCTCATAAACGACCTGTCAACCAATTGCGTCCCGAAGCCGGACAGAACGCCGGAAGCGGTGCAAAGTCAACCGGATTCACCGATCAGACCGGCATCCCTTGCGACAAAATGCAGAGTCCCCCAGCCGATGCGTGCGAGGCGATGCGGAAAGCTGCAAACGGTTGCGTCCTCGTAATGATCCCTAATCGGCAATCAGCCCGCGTTCGGCGGCCCAGCTCGTGATTTCACCGCGCAGATTCGCGGGCGGATTCGCCAGCCACGCGGCCATTGCCTCGCCGATGTCGGGCAGGTGAATTTTGCGCACCATTTCCTTGATCGGTGCCACACCGGCCGGCGTGATCGACAGGCGGCGGATGCCAACGCCCATCAGCGCCAGCGCTTCCAGTGGCCTGCCGCCCATTTCGCCGCACACCGTCATCGGTACGCCCGCCGCATGGCCCGCATCGGCCACCCGCTTGATAAAGCGCAGAATAGCGGGGCTGAGCCAGTCATAACGCTCGGCCAGCTTGGGATTGGAACGGTCCGCCGCCAACAGGAACTGGGTCAGGTCATTGGTACCGATCGACAGGAAATCGAGCTTGGGCAGCAGGATGTCGAGCACTTCGGCCAGCGCGGGCACTTCGAGCATGGCGCCATATTTCACCTGCTCGGGCAACAGCTTGCCCAGCCCCTTGAGGTGCGCGAGTTGCTTCTCGAACACTTCCTTCGCCTCGTCGAATTCCCAAGGCTCCGAGATCATCGGGAACATCACATGCAGCACCCGCCCGCCCGAGGCTTCGAGCAGGGCGCGCGCCTGCACTTTCATCAGCCCCTCGCGCTCCAGCGCCACGCGCACCGCGCGCCAGCCCATCGCGGGGTTTTCCTCCTGCCCGTCCTCGTCATGGCGCAGATAGGGCAGGCTCTTGTCGCCACCGATGTCTACCGTGCGGAACACCACGGGGCGGCCCGATGCCGCCTCCAGCACTTCGCGATAAAGCCGCACCTGCCGCTCGCGGCTGGGCAAGGTGGCAGACACGAGAAACTGGAACTCGGTCCGATACAGGCCGACGCCATCCGCGCCGGTCAACGCCACATTGGGCATATCCTCGCGCAGGCCGGCATTGACCATCACCGTGATGCGCGTGCCATCGGCGGTGATCGGCACCACATCGCGCATCGCGGCATATTTGACCTGCCGCTCCTTGGTCTTGGCATAACGCTCGTCAAAAGCGATGGCCATGTCGCGCGTGGGCCGTGCGAAGGCCAGCCCCTGATCGGCATCGAGCAGGATGGGATCACCCTCGCGCACCTTGCCGCGCAGGCTTTTGACGCGGCCCAGCACCGGAATGCCCATCGCCCGCGCCACAATCACCACATGCGCGGTGAGCGAGCCTTCCTCGAGGATCACGCCCTTCAACCGGCGCTTGTCATATTCAAGCAGTTCAGCCGGGCCTAGGTTGCGCGCGATCAGGATGGCATCCTGCCGCAGCCCCATACTGGCCGCCGTGCCCAACTGGCCCGACACGATGCGCAACAGGCGGTTGGACAGATCCTCCAGATCGTGCATGCGGTCCGCCAGCAGCGGATCGTCGATCTGGCGCATGCGCATGCGGGTGCGTTGCTGCACGCGCTCGATAGCGGCCTCGGCGGTCAGGCCGGAGTCGATCGCCTCGTTGATGCGGCGGCTCCAGCCTTCGTCATAGGCGAACATCTTGTAGGTATCGAGCACCTCCTCATGTTCGCCGCCCGTGCCGAATTCGGCCTGGCTGGCCATGCGGTCGATCTGCTCGCGCATCTTGTCAAACGCCAGATAGACACGCTGGCGCTCGGCCTCGGTATCCTCGGCCACGACATGTTCGATGGTGATGCGCGGCTGGTGGAACACGGCAGAACCCGCCGCCAGCCCTTTCACCAAGGTCAGCCCGTGCAATTGTTCGGGGCCGGTGAGTGCGGCGGCCAGCCCTGCGGCCTCCTCCTCGTCCACCAGATCGGCGTTGGCGATCAGTTCGGACAGCACCATCGCCACGGTCTGCAAGGCCTCGATCTCGACCTCGGCATAGCGGCGCGGATCGGCGTGCTGCACGCAGACCACACCCACGCAGCGCTCGCGCCGCACAATCGGCACGCCGGCGAAGGAATGGAAGCGCTCCTCACCGGTTTCGGGGCGATAGGAAAAGTCGGGATGCGCGGTGGCCTCGGCCAGATTGAGCGTCTCGCTCTTGGCGGCAATCGTGCCGACCAGACCTTCGCCCACGCCCATGCGGGTGACGTGCACGGCCTCCTGCGCCAGACCACGCGTGGCGAACAGCTCGAGCATGCCTTCGCGCAGCAAATAGATCGAGCACACCTCGCTATCGAGGCTTTCGCCGATCACCTCGACCACGGTGTTGAGCTTGGCCTGTGCATGGCTGCGCGAAGCCATCACCTCGTGCAGGCCGGTCAGGATGGTGCGCGCGGCGGTGACTGCCGTGGAATTCGAGGTCGGGCCGATGGGTGCGGTGGTCATGCCCGAAAGACTAGAGCAAAGCGCGCAAATTGCAAACTTGGCGCAAGCACTTGCCGCGCAGAAATACCATTGCGCCGCAAAGCAATCCCGCATCCACAAAAGGAAACAGGGGGCGATTGCCCCCTGCCCTCATGGCTCTTGTTCGGGAAAGGTGCGAACCCTGCCAACCTCCCTGCCGGCAGGGGTTGCCCCGCCCTCTCCATAGGGCGGGGCCAGATGCCTCATCAATGCCGCGCGATTTCGTCGCGAATGCGCAGCTTGTGCTTCTTCATCGAGGCAATCATGGCAAGGTCGGGATGCGGGGATTTCATCTCTTGCTGGATACGGCGCTCAAGACCGTGGTGCTTTTCCTGAAGGGCAAGAATATGGGATGATTCCACGGGACACTCTCCTTCAAAGGTTACGACGCCCGTCCCCTTCCGGCCGCCGCAAGAGCGGGACCATCCGGCGGCGGCCGCCCGATTGCGACCCCCTGTCGCGCCATCCGACTCAACCGGCTTTTCGGGCCGATCCGATTGGCGCGAGGGAGAGGAAAACACATGTTCGCCCCCTTGCGAAGCCCCCTTTATGGCATTTTTGCGACGAACCGCGCGTGTCTGCGACCAACCGCCAAGGGAATGCCCGGAGGGCAGGTTCACCACGATTCCTGCCCGCAGCCCCTTGCTCGCGGCGGCGCGCTTGAGTAGATGAAGTTAACGCAATCGAGCCCAACCCGCGCAGGAGACCCTTCCTTGACCGAAGAGGAAATGAAGAAACGTCTCGAAGCGCTGCGGATCGAGCATCGCGACCTTGACGCGGCGATCGACGCGCTGAGCGGCGCGGGAGCTGGCGACCAGTTGCAGCTGGCGCGACTCAAAAAACGCAAGCTCAAGCTCAAGGACCAGATCGCGCTGATCGAGGACTATCTGATCCCCGATATTATCGCCTGACGGCGGGTTTCCGCGGGTCTGCCAACCCCCTGTGCAGCACCGTCATCCGCAAGAATTTCCGACATATTCCCGTAATTTGCCGTCCCCCATCGGGACTTGTCCCAATACGGGATTGTACGAAAGCGACAGGACCGTTGCAGCAAGGCCCGATCGCTGGTTAACGAGTTCTTGCTATGAACCATACCAGCAACATCAATCCCCGCATCGTCGAGGGGCTGTACTGCGAAGCTCTCGTTCTTTCGGACGAGGTTCGCGCGGCTTTTGATCTCTCGGGTCGCATCGAAGAGACCGGCGGTGACGAGGATGCCGCGCGCATCGCGCTATCCTGCGAGGCTTTGCGCACCACCACCCGCATGATGCATGCGGTGGCGTGGCTGCTCAACCATCGCGCCTTCTTTCTGGGTGAGCTCAGCGAGTTCCAGTTGCGCCGTTATGGCCGGCTGGCGCCCGACTTCCCGACGTCTGACGCGGACCGGATGGCGCTGCTCTCGCCCGACATCCGCACGCTGATCCGCACCACGGAAGATTTCTACGCCCGCCTGCTGCGCATCGACCGCAGCTGGCGCGAGAGCGCGCCGGGCGCACCGCGCGCGCTCGACCAGTTGCGGGCACGTTTCGGACAGCAAGTGGCCTGATCCGCCTTGCGCTGATGCAGGCCAGCCCCCATATGCTGGACTGCGATGGATCTCCCCCCGACCCCTTGGCCCACCGGCGCGCTTGAACGGCTCGAGCCGCTGGTGGCGCGCGTGCTGGCTCCCAATGCCAGCCCCTACACCTATACCGGCACCCAGACCTATCTGGTGGGCGACGCGCGCGGCATGGCGGTGATTGATCCGGGGCCGGACGATGTCGCGCATCTCGATGCGATCATGGCCGCGCTGGGCGATGCGCCCCTGCTGGCGATTGCCTGCACCCACACCCACCGTGACCATTCTCCCGCTGCCGCCCCGCTGGCCGCGATGACCGAGGCGCGCATCATCGGCTGCGCCCCGCTGACGATGGAGGATGAAGGCCCGCGCGCTGACGCTGCCTTCGACACTTTCTATGCGCCGGACACCGTGCTGACACATGGCGAGGCGATCCACCTGCCCGCCGCCACATTGCGCGCCATCCACACGCCGGGCCACACCAGCAACCACCTGTGCTATGCGCTGGAGGAGAGCGGCGCGCTGTTCACCGGCGATCATGTGATGGGCTGGTCCACCAGTGTTGTCTCGCCGCCCGATGGCGACATGGGCGACTATCTCGCCAGCCTCGAGATGCTCTATGCCCGCGAGGACCGCGTCTATTACCCCGCACACGGGGCGCAGATCGACAATCCACGCCAGTTGGTGCGCGGCATGATCGGCCACCGCCGCGCGCGGGAAAAACAGATCCTGCGCCATCTGGAAAGCGGCGTTTCCGATATTCCCGCCTTCGTGGCGGCCATGTATCGCGGGTTGGATTCCCGTCTGCATGGCGCGGCAGGACGATCGGTGCTGGCGCATCTGCTCGATCTGGAGCAAAGGGGCCATGTACTACGCGAGGGCGCCGAGGCATGGGCGCTGATGACGGAGAATGGACAATGACGGTGCAGGAATCCTTGGCTGGTCTCGATTTGCGCGCGGAAATCGACCGCCTCCGCAAGGAGAAGAACGCGGTCATCCTCGCCCATTATTACCAGAAGCCCGAATTGCAGGATCTGGCCGATTTCGTGGGCGATAGTCTCGAACTCTCGCGCAAGGCGGCGGAAACCGATGCCGAGGTGATCGCCTTTTGCGGCGTCAAATTCATGGCCGAGGTGGCCAAGATCCTCAGCCCGCAGAAAACCGTTGTGCTGCCCGATCTCAATGCCGGTTGCAGCCTTGAGGATGCCTGCCCGCCGCAAGCCTTCCGCGCCTTCCGCGAGGCCCATCCCGACCATATCGCGCTCACCTACATCAATTGCTCGACCGAGGTGAAGGCGCTCTCGGATATTATCGTCACCTCGTCGAGCGCGGAAAAGATCCTCGCCCAGATCCCGCGTGACCAGAAGATCATCTTCGGGCCGGACCGCCACCTCGGCGGCTATCTGGCCCGCAAGTTTGACCGCGAGATGCTGCTGTGGCCCGGCGTCTGCATCGTGCATGAAGCCTTCAGCGAAACCGAACTGCTCAAGCTGAAGGCGCAGCACCCCGCAGCCCCCATCGCCGCCCACCCCGAATGCCCGCCCACCATCGTCGACCATGCCGACTATGTGGGCAGCACCAGCGGCATCCTGAACTATGCCAAGGCAATGGAAGGCGACACGCTGATCGTCGCCACCGAGCCGCATATCATCCACCAGATGCAGCTCGCCCTGCCCCACAAGACCTTCATCGGCGCGCCGGGTGCCGACGGCAACTGCAACTGCAACATCTGCCCCTATATGGCGCTCAACACGCTGGAAAAGCTCTATCTCTCGCTGCGCGATCTGACGCCGCGGATCGAGATCGAGGAGCCGCTGCGCCTTGCCGCGAAGAAAAGCCTCGACCGGATGCTGGATATGGCCAGCGGCACGGTGGGGCTGGGCGATCTGGGGGCGCGTTGATTGCTGGTGCGGCGGTAAGAGTGCCTCCGGCGGGTTAAGGGCTATTGCCCTTAACAATCCCCATACTGTCTGCGTTGCGCTTCGGGTTTGACCTTGCGGGGTGATGCGAAGTTGATGTCTATTATTTCGCTTCGCGGGTAGAAAAGTGGACGGTCAGGACACGCTGCTATAGCTGTAGATGGCGAATAGGGCTATATTCTGCATCATGTTTGACGCAATTTGGCATATGCGCGGTACCGCGCCCGCGCCTAGAGGGGCATCGGATCAAGAGGTCACAGATCGCATTGAGCGGCTTCTAATCAAGCAGTACAAGACAGTGACCGCTCGAGAGCCCAGCCGCGTTGTTTTTGATAATCCGCTTTGGACGACTTGGCTTTCGCCAAACTGGCTTGCGTTAGTTGCATATGATCATGGCGATTTTTCGGTGAACGATGAGATCAATGGGCGCGTCGTTCGCTACGATTTGCGTAGTCTTCACGCCTTGGTATTCTGCTTTCTGGTCTCGGCAATATTCGCCTGTTTTGGCTTTGCCGCGCGCGGATTTTCCGGTGCAATTGAGTTTACTGCATTTGCATTCAGCTGGCTGTATGGGATGAACATGCTTTTGGCTTGGACGCGCGTACCGCGATTGATCGGCAAGGCAATGAACGAGCGCTAGTGTCCACTCCCGCCTAACTTTCCAGCCACACACCCGCCGCGAAGCGGCAGTCAAAGCCCGCCACGCCGCGCCCTCACGCAAGGCTGAACCCGCAACACCACGCAGACAGTATGGGGATTGCGAAGGGGCAACCGATTTCTCTCGAGAAATCGGCACGCTGAAACCACCCTTTGCCCGCCGGAGGCCTATAGTCGGAGGCCCGTCACCAGACCTCCGACCACATCTCCAAAATCGGCGTCACCGCGTCGGGACGGGCGTCTCGCCGGAATAGTCATAGAAACCGCGGCCCGTCTTGCGACCCAGCCAGCCCGCCTCGACATATTTGGCCAGCAGCGGCGCGGGGCGGTATTTGCTGTCGCCGGTCGAATTGAGCAGAATCTTGGTGATTTCGAGGCAGGTGTCGAGCCCGATGAAGTCGGCCAGTTCGAGCGGCCCCATCGGATGGTTCAGCCCCAGCCGCGCCGCCGTGTCGATATCCACCACATTGGCCGTGCCCGCGCCCAGCGTGAACACCGCCTCGTTCAGGATCGGCATCAGGATGCGGTTGACGATAAAGCCCGGCTCGTCCTGACTCATCACCAGCGTCTTGCCCAGCCCGCGCGCGAAGTCCTGCGTGCGAGTGATGGTGTCGGCGCTGGTCGCAAGGCCGGGGATGATCTCGATCAGTTGCATCACCGGAACGGGATTGAAGAAATGCAGGCCGATGAAGCGCGCCGGATCAACCGTGCCGCGCGCCATGCGGGTGATCGGGATCGACGAGGTGTTGCTGGCCAGAATGGCGTCGGCGCCCAGCACCTTGCCCGCCACCTCGAAGATCTTGGCCTTGATGTCCTCGCGCTCGGTGGCGGCCTCGATGATAAAGCCTGCCTCGGCAAAGGGCGCATATTCCCCGACCGGCACGATATTGGCGAGCGTGGCCTCGGCGGCCTGCGCGGTGATCTTTTCCTTGGAGACAAGGCGCTCCAGCCCCTTGCCGATCTTGGCCTTGGCCTTCTCGGCCAGTTCGACGCTCACATCGGCCAGCCACACCTTGTGGCCAAAGCTTGCCGCCGTCTGGGCAATGCCCGAACCCATCTGGCCCGCACCGATCACACCTACGCTCTGCATCGTGTATCACCTTTCCTTGTTCGACCCCGACGCTGGCGCCGCTTGCACTGGCGCCGCGCTGGATTAGGGAGCCCTCCTAGCACAGGTCCCCAGCGTCAAGCCATCGGCAAACAGGCTTGCCACCTGCGCCAAAGCGTCGCGCGCCGCCTCGCCCCATGACGGATCGTGAAGAAAGCCGATTCTGCGCCGGAAATCATACCCTTCCACCGCCAAGGGAACCGTGCCTGCCACCGCCAGCGAGGCGGGCGCGGTGGTGATGCCCAGCCCCGCCGCCACCATGGCCAGACAGCGCTCGTCGCTCGGTGAGCGCAGCGCGAAACGGGGGCGCACCCCCGCGCCGGTGAAGAAACGGCTGGTCTCCTCCAGGATCTCGCAAGAGCGGCGCGCGATCATGATCTCGCCCGCCAATTCCTCGGGCGCCACGCTGGCCCGCCCCGCCAGCGGATGGCTCTGCGCCACCAGCATTGTGTAAGGCTCCTCCCAGAGCGGATGGACCGCCAGCCCGCTCTCGCCCCCACTCTCGCTGTCACGCAACAGGGTGAGCGCCAGATGGATGCGCCCCGAGGCCAGCGCGGTACGCAGCTCGTAATCGGTGCCCTCGATCATCTCGATGCCATGCTCGCGCCCCAGTGCCTCGACGATGGTGTGCAACTGGTGGCTGGCAATGCTGCGGATCACCCCCAGCCGCAGTGAGGGCCATGCCACCGCCGCGCTGCGGCCGAAATTGTCCGCCGCGCGAAAGCCGCGCTCCAGATCGCGGGCGATGGGCAGAAAGGCACCACCCACCTCGGTCAGGCGGATATGGCGCCGGTCACGCAAGAATAGTTGCGCGCCGACCAGCCGCTCCAGTTCGGCAATGCCGGTGGAGAGCGTGGGCTGGGTGACATGCAGCCGCGCGGCGGCGGCCACAAAACTGCCCGCATCGGCAAGGGCGAGGAACTGGCGGATATGGTTGCGCTTTATCATAGGTTTTTTCTATACTAGACCTCGCGAAGTTTCAATTTTTTGAAATCCCTCTCCCGCATTATTCTGGCCCGCAAAACGAGAGAGGATACCATGAAAGCCACCCCCGATTTCGACTTCGCGCTGGGCGAACATGCCGGGATGATCCGCGAAAGCGTCGCCCGCTTTGTCGATGACCAGATCGCGCCGCTGGCCGCGCGGATCGACGCCGAGGACAGCTTCCCGCGCGCGCTGTGGCCGATGATGGGCGAGCTGGGCCTGCATGGCATCACCGTGGAGGAAGCCGACGGCGGGCTGGGTCTGGGCTATCTGGAGCATGTCATCGCGGTGGAGGAGGTAAGCCGCGCCTCGGCCTCGGTGGGCCTGTCCTATGGTGCGCATTCCAATCTCTGCGTCAACCAGATCCGCCGCTGGGGCACGGCGGAGCAGAAGGCGCACTATCTGCCCAAACTGATTAGCGGCGAGCATGTCGGCGCTCTGGCTATGAGCGAGGCAGGCGCAGGCAGCGATGTGGTGGCGATGAAGCTCAAAGCCGAAGCCGTCTCTGGCGGGTTCCGCCTGAATGGCACCAAGTTCTGGATCACCAATGGCAGCCATGCCGATGTGCTGGTGGTCTATGCCAAGACCGACCCCCAGGCGGGGGCCAAAGGTATCACCGCCTTTCTGGTCGAGAAGCACTTTGCCGGTTTCTCGATCGGCCAGCATATCGACAAGATGGGCATGCGCGGCAGCCCCACCGCCGAACTGGTGTTTCAGGACTGTTTCGTGCCGGAGGAAAACGTGCTCGGCCCGCTGCATGGCGGGGTAAAAGTGCTGATGAGCGGGCTGGATTACGAACGCGTGGTGCTGGCCGGATTGCAGATCGGGATCATGCAGGCCTGTCTTGACACGGTGATCCCCTATGTGCGCGAGCGGCAGCAGTTCGGCAAGGCGATCGGCACGTTTCAACTGATGCAGGCCAAGGTGGCGGACATGTATGTCGCGCTGCAATCGGCGCGGGCCTATGTCTATGCCGTGGCGCGGGCGTGCGACGCGGGGCGCACCACCCGCTTTGACGCGGCAGGCGCGATCCTGCTGGCCAGCGAGAGCGCCTTCCGCGTGGCGGGCGAGGCGGTGCAGGCGCTGGGCGGGGCGGGTTATACCAAGGACTGGCCGGTGGAGCGCTATTTGCGCGATGCCAAGCTGCTCGACATTGGCGCGGGCACCAACGAGATCCGCCGCATGCTGATCGGGCGGGAACTGATAAATGCAGGTTTGAGCGGGGGGAGGACATGATCTGGAACCAACTGGCCGCAGCACTGATGGTAGCCACGGGTCTGGCCCATTCGGTGATCGGCGAAAGGCGTCTGATCGGGCCGTTGCTGGCGATTGATGCGCCACTGCTGCGCGTGATGCTTGCGCGGCGGGTGATCCGCTTTGCATGGCATCTCACCACGCTGCTGATGGGGCTTTGCGCGGTCCTTGTCCTGTGGCCCGCCATGCCCCGGCTGGTCATTGCGGTAACAGGCGGCCTTTGGTTCGCCGCTGGCGTGTTCGACGCGGTGGCAACGCGCGGTCAGCATATCGGCTGGCCGTTGTTGACGCTGGCGGGGCTGGCCGCCCTGATGGGAGCCTCCGCATGAACGCGCCCGTCATCCCCACCACGCTGGACCGTGACGCGCCCGACGCGCGCGCCCGCGCTGCACACAACCGCGCTCTGGCCGAGGATTTGCACGCCCGCGTGGCCAAAGCCGCGCTGGGCGGCGGCGCCAAGGCGTGTGAACGGCACGAAGCGCGCGGCAAACTGCTCCCCCGCGAACGCATCAACCGCCTGCTTGATCCTGCCTCGCCCTTTCTGGAAATCGGGCAACTGGCGGCAGGCGGACTCTATGGCGACGAGGTTCCCGGCGCAGGCGTAATCGGCGGCATCGGCCGCGTCTCGGGCCGGTTGGCGATGGTGCTGGCCAATGATGCCACCGTGAAGGGCGGCACCTATTACCCGCTCACCGTCAAAAAGCATCTGCGCGCGCAGGAGATCGCCGCCGAAAACCGCCTGCCCTGCCTCTATCTGGTGGACAGCGGCGGCGCCAATCTACCGCATCAGTCAGAAGTCTTTCCCGACCGCGACCACTTTGGCCGCATCTTCTACAATCAGGCCAACATGAGCGCGCAGGGCATTGCCCAGATCGCCTGTGTCATGGGCAGTTGCACGGCGGGCGGCGCCTATGTGCNNGCCGGCCCGCCGCTGGTAAAGGCCGCCACTGGCGAGGACATCAGCGCCGAGGATCTGGGTGGCGGCGATCTTCATGCCCGCACATCGGGCGTAGCCGACCATCTGGCCGAGAATGACGACCATGCCATCGCCATCCTGCGCGACATTGTCAGCCATCTCGGGCCGCGCCACCCCGCCCCTGTGGGGCGACAGGCCCCGCGCGAGCCGCTCTATCCCGCCGAGGATCTCTACAGCCTAATCCCGCAGGATGTGCGTGCGCCCTACGATGTGCGCGAGGTGATCGCACGTCTGGTCGATGGCAGTGAATTCCACGAGTTCAAGGCCTTGTTCGGCACCACGCTGGTCTGTGGTTTTGCCCATATCCATGGACTTCCGGTGGCGGTGCTGGCCAACAATGGCGTGCTGTTTTCCGATTGCGCCACCAAGGGCGCGCATTTCATCGAACTGGCCTGCCAGCGCGGCATTCCGCTGCTGTTCCTGCAAAATGTGAGCGGCTTCATGGTTGGCGGCAAATACGAGGCCGAGGGCATCGCCCGCCACGGCGCCAAACTGGTGACGGCGGTGGCAACGGCGCAAGTACCCAAGATCACTGTGCTGATCGGCGGCAGTTTCGGTGCGGGAAATTACGGCATGTGTGGCCGCGCCTACCAGCCGCGCTTCCTCTTCACCTGGCCCAACAGCCGCATCAGCGTGATGGGCGGCGAACAGGCCGCCAGCGTGCTGGCCACGGTCCACCGCGATGCCGCAGCATGGACGCCGGAACAGGCCGAAGCCTTCAAATCCCCGATCCGCCAGCAATTCGAGATCGAGAGCGATCCCTATTACGCCACCGCCCGCCTTTGGGATGATGGCATTATCGATCCGGTGCAAACCCGCGATGTGCTGGCGCTGGCGCTCGAAGCCTGTCTGGAAGCCCCCATCCCCGAAGCCCCGCGCTTCGGTGTGTTCAGGATGTGAGCGCCATGATCGAATCCCTGCTGATCGCCAACCGTGGCGAGATCGCCTGCCGCATCGCCCGCACCTGCCGCGCGATGGGCATCGAGTATGTAGGTCTCTATACCGACGTGGACGCAGCGGCCCCCCACCTCGCCGTGATCGGTGAGTCGATCGGCCTGGGCGGTGGCAGCGCGACCGAGAGCTACCTGCGCATCGATGCGGTCATCGCTGCGGCCCAGCGCTGCGGTGCGCAGGCCATCCACCCCGGCTACGGCTNNGGCGAGATCGCCTGCCGCATCATCCGCACCGCCCGCCGCATGGGGATCCGCACCGTGGCGGTCTATTCCGAGGCGGATGCGGGCGCGCTGCATGTGCGCATGGCCGACGAGGCCGTGGCCATCGGCCCCGCCCCCGCGCGCGATTCCTATCTGACGGGCGAGAGCATCCTTGCCGCCGCCAAGGCCACGGGCGCACAGGCCATCCATCCCGCCTATGGCTTCCTGTCGGAAAATGCCGGATTTGCCGAAAGCGTGATCGCCGCAGGCTTGGTGTGGGTCGGCCCGCCGCCCGCCGCCATCCGCGCGATGGGGCTGAAAGATGCCGCCAAGGCCCTGATGCAGGCGGCGGGTGTGCCCGTCACACCGGGCTATCTGGGCGAACGGCAGGAAGCCGGTTTCCTTGCCGCGCGCGCTGCCGAAACGGGCTATCCCGTGCTGATCAAGGCGGTGGCGGGCGGCG